>JAKFWE010000201.1 GCA_021732895.1 Allobosea sp.
GCACCAGCGCCGGCTCGCCGATGCCCTTGGCGCCGGACGGCCCAAGCGGCTCGGGGTCCTCGATCAGGATGATGTCGATCGGCGGAACGTCGCCAGCCGTGGGAATGAGATAGTCGTGCAGGTTCTCGGTGCGGCCGGGCAGATATTCCTCCATCAGCGCCAGACCGATGCCCTGTGCGACGCCGCCATGGATCTGGCCCTCGACCAGCATCGGGTTGATCGCCTTGCCGACGTCATGGGCGGCCACGATGCGGTTGAGTTTCACCGTGCCGAGGTCGAGATCGACGTCGAGCGAGGCGATCTGCGCGGCGAAGCCATAGGTCGCGTAGGGCACGCCCTGGCCGTTCTCGTCGAGCGGCACGGTCGGCGGGTCGAAGGCGCCGACGCCTTCGAGCACGACGCCATCGGCATTTGCTGGCAGGGCGGCGAGGTCGATGACCGTCGCGACGCCGTTCTCGCTGATCGCGAGGCGCGCGCCGTCGAGCGAGAGCGTCGCGCCCGCGCCGGCGTTGCTCAGCCGCAGAATGTCCGCCCGGAGCGCGCGGCCCGCCGCTTCCGCGGCCCGCCCCGAGACGAAGGTCTGCCGGGAGGCCGAGGTCTTGCCGGCGTCGGCGGTCAGGGCGGTGTCGCCGACCACCAGAGCGAAGGCGTCGACCGGCAGGCCGATCGCGTCGGCGGCGATCTGGGTCAGCGCCGTGGTCGAGCCCTGACCGATATCGACCGCGCCGTTCCAGAAGGTCAGCCTGCCCGCCGCATCCAGCGTGATCCGCATGGTCGAGGGGTTCGACATGCCGGTGTTGCCGATGCCGTACCACATGCAGCCGATGCCGACGCCGCGCCGCGTGCGGCTTTCGCCGGCGTTGAACGCGCTCGCGTCGTGGAGCAGCGCGCGCCAGTGCGGCTTGAGCTTCTCGAGGCATTCCGCCAGTCCCGCGCTCGCCTCCAGCACCTGTCCGCACGGCGTTGCGTCGCCGGCGCGGATCGCGTTGAGCAGCCGGAATTCGAGCCGGTCGAGGCCGGCGGCCCCGGCCAGATCGTCGAACAGGCTCTCCTGCGCGATCGCCGCCTGCGGCACGCCGAAGCCGCGAAACGCGCCCGAGGGCGGGCCGTTGGTGTAGACCGCCCGCGACAGGTTGCGGACGTTCGGCGCCCGGTAGGGGCCGGTCGCGTGAACCGGCACACGCCCTGCCACCGTCGGCCCCCAGGAGGCGTAGGCCCCGGTGTCGAAATCGCCCTCCATGGCGTAGGCGACGAGCCGGCCGTCCGCGTCGCAGGCGGCCTTCGCGGTGATCTGCGAGGGGTGGCGCTTGGTCGAGGAGACCATCGATTCGATGCGCGAGTAGACGCAGGCGACCGGGCGGTCGAGCAGCCAGGCGGCCACCGCGAGCATGGGCTGGAGCGAAACGTCGAGCTTGCCGCCGAAGCCGCCGCCGCAGGCGGAGGGGATGATGCGGACGCTGTCGAGCGGCAGCCCGAGTACGCGAGCGACCTCGTCGCGGTCCATATAGGGCGCCTGCGTGCAGGCGAAGACCTCGATCGCATCGCCGACGCGCCGCGCATGGCCGGCCTCCGGCTCGATATAAGCGTGCTCGACGAAGCCGGTCTCGAACGCCCCCGACGCGACATGGGCGGCCTGCGCGAAGCCCGCATCGACGTCGCCGCAGGCGACGCGGCCGCGCGTCAGCACGTTTCCGGGGGCGAAATCATGCAGGGCGTAGGCGTCCGGCGCCAGCGCGGCGCGGGGGCCGGTCAGCGCTGGCAGAGGCTCCCAGACGATCGGGAATTCGTTCAACCGAACGGCCTCGACCGCCTCGCGCTCGCCGACGATCGCGAGCACGCACTCGCCGCGATAGCGCGTCTCGGCCACGGAGAAAACCGGCTGGTCCTTGAGATGGGGATAGATGCCGAAGGAATTCTCGCCCGGCACGTCTTTCGCGGTCAGGACGCGGACGAGGCCGGGCCGCGCCGAAAGCCATGCCTCGAGATCGCCGAGCGCGAAGCGCGCGCGCGGATGCGGGCAGCGCAGCGCGCGCAGCCAGAGCGCGCCCTCCGGAACCTGATCGGCCCCGTAGATCTCGGAGCCGTCGAGCTTGGGCAGCCCGTCGAGCCGGGCGATGCGCGCGCCGATCGCGGCGCTCTCCCTCCTTCCGCTTTCGGCGGCGAGGAACTCTGTCGAACCCGCGACCACGGGTTCGGCCTCAGCGAGAAAACCATGCGCCGCCTGAACCGCCTCGACGATCTTGAGATAGCCGGTGCAGCGGCAGAGCACGCCGCCGAGCGCGTCCCGCACCTGGCGTTCGTCAGGCCGGGGCACTGCGCTGAGCAGGGCATGGCCGGCCATCAGCATGCCGGGCGTGCAGACGCCGCACTGGGCCGCGCCATGGGCGTGAAAGGCGCGCTGCAATGCGGCGCCGAGCGCATCGCGCGCCAGTCCCTCGACGGTCGTCACGTCGCAGCCTTCGACCTGGCCGAGCGGCGTCAGGCAGGCGCAGACCTGCGCGCCGTCGACGAGCACGGTGCAGGCGCCGCAATCGCCGGCGTCGCAGCCGCTCTTGGTGCCGGTCTGGCCGATTTCGTCGCGCAGCGCCGCGCTCAGCCGCAGATCGGGCGCGGCGGCGACGCTGACGGGCGCGCCGTTCAGGCGAAAGGCGACGGCGCCGCCGGTTCCTGTCTCGCCCATGGGCCGGCGGTCATGGATGTTCATGCGGCGCGCTCCAGAGCGGGCGAAAGGGCCTCGGTCAGCGCGCGGCGCACCAGCACCCGAGCGGCATGGCGGCGATAGGCGGCGCTGGCGCGGACATCGTCGATCGGCGAAAGCCCTTCGAGATCGGCCTCGCCGGGTTCGACCGCGGCGACCTCGGAGGCCGGCCGCCCGATCAGCCGCCGCTACAGCGCCGGGAGCCGGCGCTGGAG
>JAKFWE010000421.1 GCA_021732895.1 Allobosea sp.
CCCCAAGCGCGGCGGCTGGTGGAACAAGCTGGCCGGACGAGGCTAAGGCGATCGGGCCGCTGCGAGAGATCGCAGCGGCCTTTTTCCTGTGGAGTTGAAGCCATGAGAGCCAAGCCCATCGACAAGGCGAGGGCGGAGCGTCTCGACGACCGTGCTCTGGCCAAGATCGTGAAATCGCGCGCGATCGAGGTCGGCATCCCCGTCGATATCGACGCGTTGCCGGGCCGCCTGCCCCATCTCAGGACGGCCCGGCGATTTATCGAGCGCGACAGACAGTCTCGTCAGTCAGACTGAGCGGGCCGGCTCACCCCGCCGCCGGCGCGAGCGGGATCGGCGGCGGCACGGCCGAGATCGCGGCTGCCGCATCCTTCTGGCCGCCCTCGCCGCCGCGCACCGTCACCGCGTTCGAGGCGAAGGGCACGCCGGCCTCGTTCAGGCCGCGATAGACCCGCTTCAGCGCCTCGCGCTGTAGCATAGAGGCGTGGTTCGGCTTGGCGGTGAATTTCAGCCGGATCACGATGGCCGAATCGGTGATGTCGGCGACGCCCTGCATCTTGAGCTGCGCGATGAAGTGCGGCCCGAACTCCGGCTCCTCCAGCAGCGCCGCGCCCACCTTCTTGATCGTCTTGCGCGCCTTCTCGATATCGGCCGAATGGTCGAGCCGGACGTTGAACTTCACGGTCGCCCAGTCGCGGCTGGCGTTGGTGAGCGACTGGATCTGGCCGAAGGGCACGGTGTGGATCTGCCCGCTCTGGTGGCGCAACTGCATCGAGCGCAGCGAAATCTTCTCCACCGTGCCCTTGAGCCGGCCGGTGTCGACATACTCGCCGATCCGGAAGGCGTCCTCCAGCATGAAGAAGAAGCCCGAGACGATGTCGCGCACAAGCGCCTGCGAACCGAAGGAGATGGCCAGCCCCAGAATGCCGAAGCCCGCCAGCAGCGGCCCGATGTCGACGCCGAGCTTCGACAGCACCACGAGCCCGGTCAGACCGATGACGGCGCCGAGCACGACGCCGCGCATCACCGGCAGCACGGTGGCGAGCCGCGACGGCACGCTCTCCTCGACGACCGCGTCTTCGTCTGCCGGGCCGGAGACGGCCGGTTTCGGCGCATAGGCGTCGAAGAAGGCGCGCAGGAAGACCAGCGCGACCCAACCGGCGAAGGCCAGCATCGCGACGCCGCCGACCTGCCGCATGAAGCCTGCGAACTCGACCGTACTGACCCCGAAGACGAAGCCGGCCCAGAGCCGCGCCATCACATAGAACCCGCCGGCCCAGACGACGCCGCCGGCCGCCGCCCGCAGCGCGTGACCGACAGCCAGCGAGAGCGGCGCGGGGGGAGCGATCGCCGCCCGCCGCGCCTGCGCGCAGGCGATGAGGCCGGTGACGCCGACGGCGAGGATGGGCGCGAGCACGACGATGATCTGCGTCAGCCCGGCCGCCTGCGCCCAGCGCCCGCCATCGGCCATCATTGCCGACGCCCGCCCGACCATCCAGATCGCGACCGCGAAACCGACATAAATCCACGGCGCCAGCCCGGCCAGGAGTCGCAGGCCAGGCCCCGGTGGATCGCCGTGGCGCAGCACCAGCGCGGTCAGATCGCGCCGCGCGTCGAGGAACCACCAGACCTTGTAGAGCGTGATCGCGAGCCCGCTCAGCGCAAACAGCCCGGCGGCTGGACCCGGCCCGCTGGCGACGCGCTGCGCCAGCAGCGCGCCGGTGACGACGATCGGCGTCGCGACGGCGTAGATCGTCAGAAGAAAAAAGTGCCGTTCGGCGCGCGGCAGCGGCATCAGCCGCCGCTCCGGCGCGCGCGGCGCGAGCAGGAAGCGGCCCGTCGCGACATAGGCTGCGCCGATCGCGGCCCCATTGGCGGCGGTGCGGAAGGCGAGCATGGCGAGATCGTCGTCCGGCAGCCAGAGCATCCGGGCGATCCGGGCCATGACGAGGGCCAGCCCGATCGTCGCCAGATCCTGCAGCAGACCGAAACCCGACGCGATCAGGCGGGCGGTGAACGCCTCCGATCGAGGCTTCAGCCGCCGCGCGAACCAGCCGGCCGTGGCGCGGCGGAACGCGTAGGCGACGGCCAGCGCGAGCAGGACCGCGCCGAGGATGCGCAGGCCCGCGCCAGGCCCGCCCGCGCCGTTGCGGTTCTGCGCCCAGGCGGCCGCCCAGTCGCCCGGGAGGCGGACCACCTGCGGAATCGCCGCGTTCCCGGCGTCGAAGCCCGCGACGAAGGCGTCCCAGATCGCATCCGCCCGTGATGTCTCGGCCGGCTCGGGCGGAGCCATGGCGATGGCGGGCGTCGGCGCCGTTGCGGCGGCGGGCGGCGGCGCGGGGCGGTCCGCGACCCGGACCTCGACTCTGCGACCGCCGGTCGACAACGCCTCGACCAGCCGGCGCACCGTGTCCGCCGACTCGTCGCCTTTCAGCGACAGCGTCACCGGTTGCCCGGCCTGCGCCAGAGCCGGGGCCGTGACCAGCGGCGCGAGCCATGCCAGCGCCAGGAGCAGCGGCGGCGCCAGGACGCGCAAGGGAGATTTGCGGTTGGCAGGGCGCATGGCGCGTCTCCGCAGGCGGTTTCAGGCGAGAATGTGGGGAGAGCCGCGCGCTGGCAAGCGCCGACCCTCAGCGCCGCTTGATCCAGCCGCCGAGCCGCGCTGCCGCCTCCTCGCATTCGGCGAGCGAGCCGGCGAAGGAGAGCCGCGCGGTGCGGGCGCCCCGCGCCTCGTCGAAATCCAGTCCCGGCGTGATCGCGACGCCGGCCTCGTTCAGGACGCTTCGGCAGAACGCCATGGAATCGTTGGAATATCGTCCGATGTCGAGATAGATGTAGAAGGCGCCGTCGACGGGCAGGAATTCGCCCAGTCCGATCTCCGGCAGCGCCTTCAGCAGAAAGGCGCGGTTT
>JAKFWE010000277.1 GCA_021732895.1 Allobosea sp.
TGCACCACCGCACGGCCGAAGCGCCGAGTTCGCGCGCCTGCCAGCATCGTCCCGCGACAATCTGCGACAGGGCGGCGCGCCGGCGCCAGACCAGATACCCCGCCGCGATCATGTGGCCGAGGGCGTCGGCGGCCAGCAGGGCGACGGATGTCGCGCCCAGCGGCCAGATCATCATGAGCATCAATCCCGGCTGCGCGATCGCCTGCACGATGTTGCTGTTGCCGATCGTGGCGAAGTCGCCCTGCGCCGCCGCTTCCGCCCCCACGAGCCGGATCGTCGCCCGGCCGGCGAGGGAGACCAGGAACAGGGCCGCGACGCCGCCGGAGATCCAACCCGCGCCGGTGACGAGGGCGAGGCCGACCGCGGTCGCCGCGGTGAAGGTCGCGCCGGTGGCGAGCGCCAGCCGGAAGGCGCGCCCGAGGCGGGAGGCGTCGCCGTTCTGGAAAAAGATCGCGTCGAACCGCAGCAGGGCGGCGAGCGCGATGAAATTCGCCAGGGTCGTGTAAATCGCGAAATCGGCGAAGGCCTGGGCCGGGCACAGGATGGCGGCGGCGATCAGGCCCCACACCGAGATCAGGCGCGCCTGCATGAAGCGCACCGCCAGCAGCAGCCCCTGGCGAAGACCGGCGCGCCGCGCCGGCTGATCGCCGAAGCCGAGCGCCTCGGGACGAACCGCCGGCGTCTGCGGGCCCGCAGGCGGGGCGAGGGGCGGAAAGGCGGCCCGGTCGAGAGCGAGATGGATGGCCATCGACAAAATGGGTCCCGGTGGGATTGTCAGGCGCGCCGCCGGCTGGCGGCATCAGCACAGTTCATGCCGGCGTTGCTCTCGCGCCATGCACGTCAGCGTGAGGGGCAGCGTGACCAAGGTTGGTTAACGAAGGGTTAGCGCGCGCCGGCGTCCGGGCGCCGGTTGCCTCGCGGCCGGGCTGCGTCCAGTCTCCGAGGAACGCTCCCGGAAGGACCATGCCCGTGCCGCACGCCCCGATTCACATCGACTTCCTCAACGCCCCCGATGTCGCCGCGCTCGCCCTGACGGACGCGGAAATCATCGCCGCCGTCGAGGCCGGGCTGGCGGCGCAGGGGCGCGGAGAGACGGTCATCGAGCCGCGCATGCACCTGATTCCGAACGCCGGCGGCAACGGCCATTTCAACGTTCTGCGCGGTTCGTTCGCCGCGCCGATCGCTCTAGCTGGCGTGAAAGTGATCGGAGATTTCGTCGACAACTACAAAGCCGGGCTGCCCTCCGAGCTCGGCCTGCTGCTGCTGATGGACCCGGTCAACGGCGTTCCGCGCGCTATCATCGACGGCAGCCACCTCACCGACATGCGCACCGGCGCGATCACCGCGATCGGCGCCAAGCACCTCGCCCGCGAGGGCTCGAAGGTGCTCGGCCATGTCGGGGCGCGCGGCACCGCCTACTGGAACGTGCGGCTGCTCGACTCACTGTTCGACTTCGACGAGATCCGGGTCCATTCCCGTCGCCCCGAAAGCCGCGACGCCTTCGGCGCCCGCCTCAGCCGGGACCTTGGCAAGCCGGTCAGGGTGACGGCCGACTGGCGTTCCTGCGTCGAGGGCGCGGACATCGTCGTCGAGGCGTCGCGGCTGAACGCGCCGGAGCCGATGCTGAAGACGGATTGGATAAAGCCCGGCGCCTTCGTCGTGCCCTACGGCACGATGAGCGCGGTCGAGCTGTCCCTCACCGACATCATGAGCAAGCTCGTCGTCGATGACTGGGGCCAGTGCAAATCGGGCCAGTTCGGCTCGCTGCGCGCCCATGTCGAGGCCGGCAAGCTCTCCGAGCAGACGCTCCATGCGGAAATGGGCGAGATCGTCGCCCGACTGAAGCCGGGCCGCGAACGCGACGACGAGACCATCCTGTTCTGGCATCGCGGCCTGTCGCTGTCGGATATCGCGCTCGGGCACTTCATGCTGGAGAAGGCGGCCAGGCTCGGCATCGGCCAGAGGCTGCGCTACGCGTGAGGCCGCCGCTGGCCGCCAACGCCCGGATGTATGCCGTCAACGCGGCGGCGAGCAACGCATGGGCAGAGCTTTTCGGCTGGGTGGCGCAGGCCTCCGGCGTCGCGCTGAGCGTGATCGACCACGCCGCGCCGGCGCCGCTGGAGGCGCTGTGGCGGCGCGGCGATCTCGGCCTCGCCTTCATCTGCGGCCTGCCCTTGGGGCGCGGCGATTTTCCGCTCCGCGCCGTGGCCGCGCCCGTTCCGGCGTCCCCGCTCGGCGCCGGTCGGCCGGTCTACGCGACGCATTTCATCGTGCGCGGCGACAGCGAGATAGCGACGCTGGCGGACAGTTTCGGGCGGCGCATCGGCTGGACGGCCGAACACTCGCAATCGGGATTCAGCGCGCCCGCGCGCCATTTGCGGGCGCTGTCGCAAGGCGGGGCGCGGCTCTACGCCGAAGCCGTCGGGCCGCTGCAGACGCCGCGCCGCGTGATCGAGGCGGTGCTCGCCGGAGAAATCGAGATCGGCCCGCTCGATTCCTATTTCCACGACCTGCTGCTGGCGCATGAGCCGCAGACCGCCGCGCGGCTGCGCATCGTGGCGACGACGCAACCGACGCCGATGCCTGTGCTGGCGGCGAGCGGGACCGTCGACGTCACGACGACCGGGCTGCTGCGGCGGGTTCTGGTCGCGGCCGGCGCGACGCCGGCAGCCGCCCCGCTGCTGGCCCGGCTGCGCCTGGCCGGGTTCGCGCCTGCCGAACCGGCCGCCTATCGCGGTCTCGCCGAAGCCGACGCGGCGATCCGGGCCGTGGGCGTCGAAGCGCTGTTCTGACGCCGCCGCCGACGTCAGCCCTTGCGCACCGGCCCCGCCAGTTCCACCGGCACGGCATGGGAGCGCTTGACCTGGCCGAGCGCGAAGCTCGATTCGATCGAGGCGACGTTGTCGA
>JAKFWE010000058.1 GCA_021732895.1 Allobosea sp.
ACATCGGACACTTCGGACGTCCGCTGAGCTTCCTGCGCGGCCGTCGTCAGCAGCCTGGAGACGTATTCGATGGACTGCGCGACGTCATCGACATGGGCCGAGGCGCGCTGGGTAGATTGCGCGGCGGCGCTGGCGTGCTGATCGACCGATTCCGACAGACGCGACAGATCGCCCGACGCGACCGACATGCGCGCCGCGTGCTGCTCGAGCGCTTCCGCGATCGTGGCGATGCGCTGCTGGAACACCAGGCCCAGGTGTTGCAGCCTCTCCTGCCGCGCGATTTCATCCGAAAGCGTCGAGAGGCGGCTCGTGGCCGCCTCCTGCGCGTTGCGCTGCTCGCGCAGATGCTCGCTCAGCGCCCGCCCCAGCATGCCGATCTCGTCCCGGCGCATCGCCAGCTTGCCGAGTTCCGCCATGTCGCCCGCGCCGGCGCCGAGCGCACGCGACATGCCGATGATCGGCCGAACCAGCCAGCGATATTCGAGCGCGACGATCAGGCCGACCATGAAAAGCCCGAGCAGCGACAGCAGGATCTTGTTCTGGCGGGCGTTGGCGATGTGGTAGGAGAGCCTGCCGCCGACATCGACGATGACGCCGTTCAGCGCCATGCGCAGTTCGTTGCGCTTTATCGTCGATCGCATCAGCGCGGCTCGCGCCGCTTCGCGATCCTGGATGGCCAGGCGTCCGGCGTCCGCCAGCAGGGCGACCGCCTCCTGGGCGCGGGCGTGAACGTCGCCATGGAGGCGCGCAGCGATGTTGGCGGTCACCCGCGAAACCGCCTCGATGTCGGCGGGGTCCGGCGCCGGCCCCCGCTCCGGCAGGAGCGCGTTGACGATCCGCTGATAGGGCGGCGTCGTCGTCGCCAACTCACCGAGAGCTGCGGAATGGCTGCCGATATGGCGGGAAAATTCGGACAGGCGACTGGCGCTGACGAACTCCGTCGCGGCGAACAGGCACGCCAGCAGGCCGAGCATCGCGCCCCAGAGCGCCAGGCGCTGATCGACCGTTGCCTTGAATCGCTTTGGAAACATGCCGCCTGCGCCGTCCCGTTGGCGCAAACCCTAGGACGCGGCGCGTTAAAGAGGCCTTAACCAAGCAGCAAGGCGGAGCCGAACGCTCAGAGCTTTTCGACCTGGCTGTATTCGAGTTCGACCGGCGTCGCGCGCCCGAAGATCGAGACCGCGACCTTGAGCCGGGCGCGGCCATGATCGACGTCCTCGACCACGCCGTTGAACGAGGCGAACGGGCCGTCGGCGACCTTAACCTGCTCGCCGACCTCGAACACGATGGTCGGCTTCGGCCGTTCGATGCCCTCGGCGACCTGGCCCTTGATCCGCATCGCCTCATGCTCGGGGATGGGCATCGGCTTGGCCTTGTCGGCGCCGAGGAAACCGGTGACCTTGGGCGTGTTCTTGATCAGGTGATAGACCTCGTCGGTCATCTCGCACTTCACCAGCACATAGCCGGGGAAGAACTTGCGCTCGGCATCGACCTTCCGGCCGCGCCGGACCTCCACGACCTTCTCGGTCGGCACCAGCACCTCGTCGAACTTCTCGGCGAGATTGCGCTGCGCCGCCTGGTCGCGGATCGACTGCGCGACCTTGTTCTCGAAGTTCGAATAGGCGTGGACGATGTACCAGCGGGTGTTCACGGTCTTGTTTTCCGTTCGGGGTCGTCGGTCGGGTCGGAGGGTCGGTTCAGCGTGTGCCGAGGATGAGCCCGAGCGACCAGCGAATGACCGTGTCGGTGAAGAGGAAGAACACGCTGGAGACCACGACCATGGCGAGCACCAGCCCGGTCGTGATCAGCGTCTCGCGCCGCGACGGCCAGGTGACCTTGCTCGCTTCGACACGGACCTCCTGCAGGAAGCCGAAGGGATTGCTCTTGGCCATCGGGGTCACCTCGGGTTCCAGCCTGACGGCGGCGACGAGCGTGTCGCGCAGCCGAATCGGCCGTCCTGAAACATTCGCGGCGCGGGGCTCAGGGAGCCGCGCGCCGATCCAAAATGCTCTTACATCGGCCCGGATCGTTAGCCAAGCGGCTTTTGCGGGGCGGCGAGGCTGGTCGATCCGACGACGCCTCCTGCCTGATGTCACGCGTTGGACCGGAAACTGGCAGGGGCGGCAGGGCTCGAACCTGCGACAACCGGTTTTGGAGACCGGTACTCTACCAACTGAGCTACACCCCTGTAGACGCCGGTGTTTGCATCAACGGGCCGGCGTTTTCAAGTCGAAATCGCGGCGGGCTCCGGCCACGAGCCGAGGAAACAGACGCCGACGAGGCCGAGGCCCGTCAAGGTGAAGAGTTGCGGCAGGATGATCGTCATCAGGACGAGCCCCGCCAGCGGCGGCGCGAGAAGGATCAGGATGGCGCGGCGCAGACCGGGACGCGCCGCCAGTTTCGGGCTCGGCGCCAGCAGCCGCAGCACGATGCCGGCAAAAGCCATCGCGACGCCCCCGAAGACCGCGGCCATGGCGCCGAGCCCGATCGCGTCGTCGGATTTGATCTCGCCCGAGGCGACGCCGCCAGCGAGCCCGACGAGCGCGGCGCCGCCGACCACCGCCCCCATCGCCGCGAGCGCCGCGACCGGCAGGCCGAGCAGCAGCGCGACGCCGACGCGGAACAGGTTGGAATCGCAGATTTCGCGCGCGGCGCGCCGGGCGTTCGCGAGCCAGGGCGCGGGCGAAGTCATGAAACCCTCCCCTCCGACGACCGTCCGCGCGATCGGCGATCCGGCGAGAAGACATGAAAAAGGGCGGTGTCGCCACCGCCCTTCTCAACGCCAATCCCTATTCGCCGTTCACGCGATGATTGTTGCGACGACGCCGGCTCCGACGGTGCGTCCGCCTTCGCGGATGGCGAAGCGCAGCTTCTCCTCCATGGCGATCGGCACGATCAGG
>JAKFWE010000218.1 GCA_021732895.1 Allobosea sp.
CGCCCTCACCGTCGCGCTTCACCAGCAGCGGATTGATCTCCGCTTCGGTGACATCCGCGAACTGTTTGTGCGCCAGGGTCGAGAAGGTCGCGATGGTCCTTGCCAGCGCCGCCACGTCGCCCTTGGGCATGTTGCGGTAGCCGCGCACGGTCGCGAGGCCCTTTACCTCGGCGATCATCTGCATCGCTTCGGCTTCGTCGACCGGTGCCAGTCGCGTCGAGGCGTCCTTGTAGATCTCGGCCAGAACGCCGCCGAGGCCCACGGTGACCGTAGGCCCGACCAGCGGATCGCGGCGGAAGCCCAGGATCACTTCGACAAGCCCGCGTTCCATCCTCTGGATGAGGAAGCCCTGCAGCCGCGCGTCTGGCGCGTAGGCCTTCACCCTCTTCTCGATCTCTCGCGCGGCCATGGCGGCCGTCTGGCCGTCGGGAATTCCGAGCGCCACGCCGCCCGCCTCGGTCTTGTGCGGGATGTCGACCGACAGGATTTTCAGGACGACCGGCGCGCCCACCTCGCCGACGGCGGCGGCGATCCGCTTGGCATCGGGCACCGCCATAGACTTCGCCATCGGCACGCCCAGGGCACCGAAGAAATCGGCGGCACGGCGCTCATCGAAGCCGGAGACGCGGCCCGCCTCCAGCGCGTCGAGTGCGCCGATCGAAGGCTCCGCGAGACGCGGCACCTGCTGCGGCGGTGTGCGCAGCAGGCAGAGCGCCATCGCTTCGGCACAGGATTCGGGATGACGGAACGCGGGAATGCCCGCCGCCGTCAGCAGCGCCAGCGACTTCTCGGCCGAGGGCGTCAGCGCCACGGCGAACGGCTTGCCCGATCCGGCGAAGCGCAGCAGCGGCTCGACGGCGAGTTCGGGATTGAACTGCGCGGAGGAGCCGACCACGAAGATCACCGCGTCGTTGCCGTCGTCGGCCAGCAGGCGTTCGATCGTGCCCGCCACGATCTCGGGCTTGGCGCCTGCCAAAGTGAGATCGACCAGCTTGCCGTCGCCCGCCGAAATTCCCAACGGCTTCAGCCATTCCACGAGATTCTTCGGCGGCCCAACGATATCGAGGCCGGCCACCGCCATGCTGTCGACCACCATGGCGGCGCCGCCGCCGGTCGTCGTCGCCACGGCGACGCGATGGCCGCCACGCCTGTACTGCGGTCGGCCGACCAGCAGCGCCGGCACGTCGATCAGCGATTCGAACATCGACACGCGCGCGATGTCGTGGCGAAGGCAGAAGGCGTCGAAGGTCGCGTCGGAGCCGGCGATGGCGCCGGTGTGCGAGCGCGCCAGCTCCTGGCCGATGTCGGAGCGCCCGAGCTTGTAGGCGATCACCGGCTTGCCCGCTTCGTGCGCCCGCCGTGCCGCACGCGCCAGCCGCTCGCCATCGCGCAGCGTTTCCATGAACAGCAGGATGGCGTTCGTCTTCGGATCGTCCACCAGCAGGTCGGCGATCTCGCCCACCGCCAGGTCGACCTCGTTGCCGACCGAGATCAGCCGCGAGAAACCGATACCGCGCGCATCGGCGCGTGACAGCAATGCGCCGATCAGGCTGCCGCTCTGGCTGACCAAACCCCAGCCGCCCGTGCGCAACGTCTCCACGGCGAAAGCGGCATTGGCCGTCAACGCGACGGCAGGATCGGTGCTGACCGTGCCGATGCTGTTGGGACCGACCAGCCGGATGCCGGTCTCGCGCACGACCCTGGCAAGATCGTCCTGCAACGAGGCGCCGGCCGCGCCGGCATCGGCGAAGCCGCCGGCCAGGATCGATGCGACCTTCACGCCGCGCCGGCCGCAGTCGGCCAGCGCGCGGACGGCCGATGCGCCGTTCAGCAGGATATAGGCATGATCGATCTCGCCCGGGATCGCATCGAGGTCCTTGTAGGCCGTCTCGCCCAGGATTTCGCTGCGCGACGGATTGACCGGCAGAATTTCGCCGGAGAAGCCATGCTTTCGCAGGAAGCGCTGCGGCCGCGACGTCGTCTTCGTCACGTCCGACGAGGCGCCGATCAACGCGACGCGTCGCGGTTCGAACAGCGCGGAGAAGAGAATCTTGGGATCGCTCATGGGCGGAGTATACTCCGCGCATGCTCAACCGCCGCTCATTCGTCGCCGCGACGCTCGCCGTCGCATCCGCCCCGGCCGCCGCCCAGACTTCAGGGCAGGCCGCACCCTGGCCCTCCAAGCCCATCAAGCTCGTCGTGCCCTATGCGCCGGGCGGCACCACCGACGTGGTGGCCCGCATGGTCGCCGAGTATCTCGGCCAGAAGCTCGGCCAGAACATCGTCGTCGACAACAAGCCCGGCAAGGGCGCGATGGTCGGCACGGCGATCGTCGCAAAATCGCCGCCCGACGGTTACACGTTGCTGATGTCGGTAATCTCCGGCCTGTCGATCTCGCCGACGCTCTATGGCGGCGCCGACTTCGATCCGATGGGCGACTTCATCCACGTCTCCATCGCCTCGACAAACCCCAGCGTCCTGGTCGCCAATCCGAACTTCCAGCCCAAGAGTTTCAAGGAGTTCGTCGACTACGCAAAGGCCAACCGCGGCAAGGTCTCCTATGCGACCTCGGGCGCCGGCTCGAGCAACCATCTGCTGGGCGCGCGCCTCGAGCAGATCATCAGCGCCGGCCTGGTCCACGTTCCTTATCGCGGCGCCGGACCCGCCATGATCGACACGATTGCCGGCAACGTGCCGGTAATGTTCGACTCGCTGCCCTCCGCCGCACCGCACATCAAGGCGGGCAAGGTGAACGCGCTGGCGGTGAGCGGCGAGACGCGCAGCCCCGCCTTCCCCGATGTGCCGACCATGAAGGAGCTGGGCTATCCCGACCTGATTTCCTATTCCTGGTTCGGCATCTCGGTGCCCGCGAAGACGCCGCAACCGATCGTCG
>JAKFWE010000129.1 GCA_021732895.1 Allobosea sp.
ACCCTGCTCGCGGCCGAACCGGCATGCGGATCCAGCGAGGCCGAGAACAACCCGGCCGGCATCAGCTCGCGCAGGAAGATCAGCGCCGTGACGACCGCCAGCGGCCGCCAGTCGCGCCAGCCGGCGCAGATCGTCAGCACGACCAGGAGGCCGACATGCGTGGCGTCGTGCCATTGCGCGCCGAGCAGGGCATGGAGGAGGCACAGCACGTTCCCCGCCAGCGCCAGGCTGACGACGATGCGTGTGGCGGGATGATCGGGAAGGTAACGCCAGCACAGCGTCGCGGCGACGCCGAGCCCGATCGTCGCCAGCATGTCCGGCAGCGGCGTCCGGTCGCCCGAAAACAGCAACGCGCCGGCGGTGAGGGGGACGAACAGCCATTGTCCGAGCGTGAGCAGACGTCCGAAGCGCGAGCGCCTGTCGTCTGCTTCGTCGCCTGCCTCGGAATGCGTCATTCGCTTTGGTCTCGTGATCGATCGCTTTCGCGGAAACCGACCTTCGACACGATGGCGACCCCCGCGCCACTGAATCAAAACAGTCTGAATTTTGGCTTAATCTTCTCTTGCCGATGCTTGGCGAAGGCTCGGGTCGCAGGGCTCGGAAGAGCCGATCGACGTCGCTCCGACATCGACCGGCGGATCGAGCCGGCTCAGGCCACCGCGCGGATCGCCGGCGCGTCCTGCCGGGCCAGTTCGATCTCGGCCTCGAGCCTTGCGTCGCGGATGCGAGTGACGGCGTCGGCGATGTTCTGGGCCGAGTGCTTGGCCATCACCTGCATCCGGAAGCGCGCTGCGCCTTTGCCGACCGCCGGGTATTCGACGAGGTTCGCGAGCAGCCCGAGATCGGGCAGACGGCGGCTGACCAGACGCGCCAGCCCTTCGGTGCCCATCTTGACGCAGACGATGGCGGAGGGGTCCCCGTAATAGTCGAGACCGGCGGCCTTGAGCTGGCTGCGCAGGCTGAGCACGTTCGTCATCAGCTCCTGGCGCAGCACGGCGCCTTCCGGAGCCTCGATGATCTCGAAGGCCTTGAGCACGATCGCCGCATTCACCGGCGACATCGCGTTCGAGAACGTGGCGGGCGCGCTGTAGAAGCGCAGATACTCCTTGATCGCCCGGTCCTTCACCGCCACGAAGCCGCCATTCGAGGCGAAGGTCTTGGAGAACGATCCCATCACGATGTCGACCTTGCCGAGCATCTCCTGGGCGCCGATGAAGCCGCGGCCGCCAGGCCCGAGCGCGCCGAGATCATGCGCCACGTCGACCATGAGCGTCGCGTTGAACTCGTTGCAGAGCTCCTGCATCGCCGCCAGATCGGGCGTGTCGGAGTCCATCGAGAACAGGCCCTCGGTCACCACCATGATGCCGTTCTCGGTATCGCTCGAGCGGATCTTCTCCAGCCAGCGCCGGCAATGGGCGATGTCGAGATGGCGGAACTGATAGATGTTGCGGGTGGCGGCGTTGGCGCCTTCCTGCAGGCAGGTGTGGCTCAGCGTGTCCATGACGATATGGTCCGAAGAGCGCACCAGCCCGCGGATGACGCCATAGCCGGCGCCCCAGCCGGTCGGGTAGAGCAGCGCGTCCTCCATGCCGAGGAACTCCGCGATCTTGCGCTCCAGGGCGACCGACGCGGTGGTGTTGCCGACCAGCGCCGGCGAGCCGGCGCTATGGACGCCATAGCGCTCGATCGCTTCCAGCGCGGTCTGCTTGATCACCGGGTTGGACGACATGCTGAGATAGTCCTGCGAGGCGAAATTCACGCCTCGCATGCCGATCCCGCGATCGTCGGCGGCCGAGACCTCGGTGCGCGGGCCGAAATCCGTGGCGCGGGAGAAGGGCCAGAGCCCGTTCTGCCGGCGCAGATTCTGCCACTTGAAGAAGCTGCCGACGCGGCGCTCGAGATCGGCCCCCGCCGGCACCCGGAAGTCGCGCATGCTGCCGGCCAATGCGGCGGCCGGAACCTCGTTGTAGTTGTCCATCAACCGACACCCTGCCAGAACTGTTGATCTGCGATCTTTGTCGTCGCTCATGGCCAAGATAGACGTGAGGTTTTTAAGAATGGGTTGAAAACCTAGCTATTTCATTATCTTAGCAGTAAATTCACCTTGTCGGGGCGGCTCTGGCCGGCAAAGCCCCTGCAACTGCGGCCAAGCCGGGGCGCGCGCTCAACCTGAAGTGTGGATATCTCCCGGATCGCGTCCGGAAGACAATCCTGAATTGCATTACGATACGTTGACTCTCTTTCGGGATCGGGCGGGACACACCGCCTTCGCCGGCCGCATGACGAAGCGTGTTCCGCCATGCTAGGCTGATGCTGAGAGGTCTATCGCATCGGAGTCGGCGATGGTCTGCTGGAGATTGCGTCCGGTTTGCCTGGCTTTGCTCTTGCCTTTCGCTCTTGCCGCCCCGGCGCAGGCCCAGTCGGCGGCGACGGTCTCCCTCTGCCGCAGCGACAAGACCGACAAGGGCGTCGCCGCCTGCACTGCGATTCTGAAGGGGCGCGGCGATCGCAAGGCGAAGGCGTCGGCCTATCTGAGCCGCGCGCAGATCCACTGGGCGCAGAAGCGTCTGGCCGAGGCGGAGAAGGACTACGGCGAGACGATCAAGCTTGCGCCGGAATTCGCCGCGCTCTACCGCGACCGCGGGCAGATCCGCCACGCGCTGGGCGACAACGCCGGAGCGATGGCCGATTTCACCATCGCCATCGAGAAATCGCCGTTCGACGCCGATAATCACGCCAATCGCGGCTATCTGCGGATGCTGACCTATGATTTCGCCGGCGCCGCCGAGGATATCCGCAAGGGCATCTTCTGGCAGAAGGAGCATCCGCGCAGCCACTATATGCTCGGCCTGCTGCACTATTCGGCCGGGCGCTACCCCGAGGCGGTCGCC
>JAKFWE010000485.1 GCA_021732895.1 Allobosea sp.
GGACAGAGTTCCGGCTTTACGGCCCCCCATCCCTAACCCTTCCCCACCGCAAGCGGGGGGAAGGGAACGCGTTAGTGCTGCAAGCGATGGCCATGGCTGATCGACGCGGCGGCGGCGGCGCGATAGAACGCGGCCTCCCCTTGGCGGACAGGCCGCATGCAGCACGATTCCTATCCCGACAGTCAGATCCGCGACATCCTGAAAAGCGTCAGGCGCATCGCGCTGGTCGGCGCCTCCGCCAGCGAGGCCCGGCCGAGCTGGATCGTGACGAAATACCTGCTCGACCGCGGCTATGACGTGATCCCGGTCAATCCCGGCCTCGCCGGCCAGACGCTGCTCGGCAAGACCGTCTACGGCTCGCTGAAAGACATCCCCGGCGCGATCGACATGGTCGAGATTTTCCGCAATTCGGAAGCCGCAGGCCCGATCACCAATGAGGCGCTGGCGCTCGACCCGTGGCCGAAGGTGATCTGGATGCAGCTCTCGGTGCGCAACGACGAAGCGGCGGCCCGCGCCGAAGCGAAGGGCGTCACCGTCATCATGAACCGCTGCCCGAAGATCGAATACGGCCGGCTCTCCGGCGAGATCGGCTGGCAGGGCATCAACTCCCGCATACTCTCCTCGAAGAAGCCTGTGCTCGCCGGCAAGGGCTTCCAGAAGCTGACGATCCACCGCCCGGGGACGTGAACGCGTTCAGGCCGTCCTTGCGAGCGCACCGAATTGACGCCATGACGACCGTTCTTTAAAACGAACGAGCCGTCTCGGCGCCGGAATTCCCCAAGGAGCACGCCATGTCAGACCGAGCCCCCGGTTTCCACACGCTCGCGATCCACGCCGGCGCGGCTCCCGACGCCGCGACCGGCGCGCGCGCCACGCCGATCTACCAGACCACGAGCTTCGTTTTCGACGACGTCGACCACGCCGCCTCGTTGTTCGGGCTGCAGGCCTTCGGCAACATCTACACCCGCATCGGCAACCCGACCAACGCGGTGCTGGAAGAGCGCGTCGCGGCGCTGGAGGGCGGGACGGCCGCGCTCGCGGTCGCTTCGGGCCATGCGGCCGAGTTTCTCTGCTTCCACGCGCTGATGCAGCCGGGCGACGAGTTCGTCGCCGCCAAGAAGCTCTATGGCGGCTCGATCAACCAGTTCAACCACTCCTACAAGAACTTCGGCTGGAACGTGATCTGGGCGGATTCCGACAATCTGGAGGCGTTCGCGGCGGCGGTGACGCCCAAGACCAAGGCGATCTTCATCGAATCCCTCGCCAATCCGGGCGGCGTCGTGGTCGACATCGCCGGCATCAGTGCGATCGCGAAGACGCACAACATCCCGCTGATCGTCGACAACACGATGGCGAGCCCCTGGCTGATCCGGCCCTTCGAGCACGGCGCCGACATCGTCGTGCATTCGATGACCAAGTTTCTGGGCGGTCACGGCAATTCGATCGGCGGCGTCATCGTCGATGGCGGCTCGTTCAACTGGGCCGGCGACGAGCGCTACCCGATGCTGTCGAAGCCCCGGCCGGAATACAACGGCATGGTGCTGGGAGAGACATTCGGCAATTTCGCTTTCGCCATCGCCTGCCGCGTGCTCGGCCTGCGCGACATGGGCCCGGCGCTCGCCCCCTTCAACGCCTTCATGATCCTGACCGGCATCGAGACGCTGCCCCTGCGCATGCAGCGGCATTGCGAGAGCGCGCTGGCCGTGGCGCGGCACCTCGCGGGGCACGCGGCAGTGGAATGGGTCAACTATGCGGGGCTGCCCGACAACAAATACAACGCGCTGGCGCAGCGCTACTGCCCCAGGGGCGCGGGAGCGGTCTTCACCTTCGGGCTCAAGGGCGGCTACGAGGCCGGCGTCGCGCTGGTGACGAAGCTGCAGCTCTTCTCGCATCTGGCCAATATCGGCGACACCCGCTCGCTGGTGATCCATCCGGCGTCGACGACGCACCGGCAACTCAGCGACGCCCAGAAGACCGAGGCCGGCGCCGGGCCGGAGGTCGTGCGGCTCTCGATCGGACTGGAGGATGTCGAGGACATCATCGCCGATCTCGATCAGGCGCTGGCGTGATATCTGTCATTCCGGGGCGTCGCGAAGCGGCGAACCCGGAATGACAGGCGGGTGGCATGCACCACCGCCATCGCCAGGATCGCGAAGGCGAGGCCCTGATGCGCCAGCCCGGCCCAGAGCGGCACGACCAGGACGAGCGTGACGACGCCGAGCGCGCCCTGCATCAGCATCATGCCGGCCAGCGCCGTGGCGCGCCTGGCCCCGCCCGAGCCCGGCGCGGCGCGGCGCAGGCTCAGCGCATGCCACAGGGCGAAGGCGAGCAGCAGATAGGCCCCGATGCGGTGGTTGAACTGCACCAGCGCGACATTGTCGACGAAGTTTTCCCAGAACGGAGTTTTTGCGAACAGCGTCGCGCCTGACGGAACGAGCGACCCGTCCATCAGCGGCCAGGTGTTGAAGGTGAAGCCGGCTTTCGAGCCGGCGACCAGCCCGCCGAGCGCGATCTGGGCGAAGGTCAGCGCCAGCAGAAACCAAGCCGCCGCCCTGCCCCGCCCGGCCTCGGCCCGGCGCAGCGGCGTCAGCCATGTCGCGAAGGCGACGACGGAGGCGAAGAACAGCCCGGCGAAGGTGAGGTGCAGCGTCAGCTTCACCGGCGCGACCGCGACCATGCCGGGCTGCAGGCCAGAGGCCACCATGATCCAGCCGATCGCGCCCTGCAGCGCCAGCAGCAGGCCCATGCCGAACAGGATCAGCGTCTGCCGCAAGGGCAGGATCCGCAGGGCCGCGACGACGAGGAATCCGCCGAGATAGACCAGCCCGATGAAGCGGCCGAGATGCAGATGGCACCATTCACACC
>JAKFWE010000108.1 GCA_021732895.1 Allobosea sp.
GGTAGGCGCTCACCACGCGCGTCATCGGCCGCGCTCCCCGCCGCGCGGCCCGCCGTCACGCCTGGCGCCTTCCAGGCGGCCGAGCGCGCCGACGAAGCGGCCAAACACCTTGGCCGCGTAGCCGCCACGGACCGGCTTCGGCCCGGCGACGCCGGCCGGCTGCGGCGTCCGCGGCGGGCCTGAATCCCTTGCGCTTGTGCTCGTCTTCGCCGCTTCGGGTCTCATGGCCAGTTCTCCTCGTGGCGGGCGTTGAATCGGTCGAGTTCGCGCACGAAGGCGTCGAAGCGCTTGTTGGCGACGGCGATCTCGCGCAGCAGCAGGAAGGCGAAGCCCGAGGCCGCCGCCGCCCAGAGCAGGAGCCCGAGATGGCCGATGTCGCCACGCTTGACGAAGGCGATGATCACCTGTTCGAGAGCGCCCATCAGCGCGGCCCCCCGGAAGGCTGCGGCGCGACCCGGCCATAGCCGACGGCCTCGCGCTTCTCGTCGGGGCTGAGGAAATCGACAGCCCCGAGCCGCCGCCACAGCGATTCCCGCTCCTCGGCGAGCGCCTCCACCGCGTCGAGATCGGGTTCGAGCGAAAGCTCGCCGCCGAAGGCCGGCCCAAGCCATTGCGCCAGCGACTGCGCCGTGCGCCGCGCCAGCGGGATCGCGGTCTGGCGCCAGAAGGCGCGGTTGGCCTCGGCGAAATTGGCGTGGGTGTTGTCGCCGGGCAGGCCGAGCAGCAGAGGCGGCACGCCGAAGGCCAGCGCGATCTCGCGGGCCGCGACGCCCTTGGCCGCGACGAAGTCGAGCTCCGCCGGCGTCAGCGAGAGCGGCTTCCAGTCGAGCCCGCCCTCCAGCAGCAGCGGCCTTCCGGCGTTGCGCGCGCCCTGGAAGCTCTCCTCCAGCTCGCCCTTCAGCCGCTCGAACTGCGCGTCCGTCAGGCCGGCGCCCTCGGGACCGGCATAGACCAGCGCGCCGGAGGGTCTCGCGGCATTGTCTAGCAGCGCCTTGTGCCAGTTGCTGGCGGCGTTGTGGATGTCGAGCGCGCAGGCGGCGGCCTCGATCGGCGACAGGCCGTAATGGTCGTCGACCGGGTGGAACAGCGTGCGATGAAGGATCGGCGGGAGGCCGCCCTCGTCCTGCCTGAACCGCACCGTGTCGCCGCCGACGGTGTAGTCGTAGGCCTCCGGCCAGCCGTCGCGGCCCGGCACCACGCGCATCCGGTCGGGCCGCAACGCATAGAGCTCGCGCGGTTCGGCGCCTACGCCCGCCGCCTCGACATAGGCGTTTCCGGCGACGAGCAGATGGCCGTAGAGCATCTCGCGAAAGGCGATGCCGGCCTGGCGCGGACTGGGCCGCTCGATCAGGGCCAGCGCCGGGTGCTCAGGCGTCTCGCGCCCGCCGACCTTCGCGACGAGCGGCATCTGCGCCGCCGCCTCGGCGATCAGCCGCACGCAGCGATGCACGACCGGGTTGCGCTCATAGCCTTCGCGCGCCAGCGCCGCATAGTCGCGCGACGTCCAGACCGGGCGACCGGCCTCGTGCAGCGCGATCAGCGGCCCGACGCGCGAGCGTTTGGCCTCCGGCGCGGCCGGGCCGCGCAGGTTGCGAAGGAAGTTGAGCATGGAGATTCCCGCTGTTGAACGTTGCGCACGTCATGCTCGGGCTTGCCCCGAGCATCTCCGGCAAGAGTTTCTCGGGTCTGCGCTTCGCGCCGCCCGAGATTGACGGCCGGGCCTACACCCCCCTCACCCGGGGCCGTCCCTTCGCCGCCAGCATCAGATGCGTCAGCGCCCAGACCAGCGCATCGAGCCGGTCGGGCGAGCGGCCCGAACTGAGGCCGGCCGGGCCGAAATCGCACATCTCATCTTCCAGCGCCGGAAAGCGGCCGGCGTGGCGGACGCGTCCCTGCGCATAGAGCGCCGCCACCGGCTCGGCCCTGAGATACTTCCCGCGCGTCGCCCGAACCGCCGTCACCGGCACAGCCTGATCGACCTCGCGAATGACTGAGGTCGCCATCTCGCCGCCCTGGTTGACCTCGACGACGAGCGCGTCCGCCTCGTGGCGGCGATAGAGCGCGATCGCCTTCTGCGCCCATTCATGCGGCCGAACGCCTGAGACCGTGCCGTCCTCCAGCACATGGCCGACGCCGTCGCCATCGACGCCGGCGACGACGAGCCCGCAGGAATCGGCTCGCTGCGACGAGGACGCCGGCGGATCGACCGCGACCACGATCCGCGCCAGTCCCGTCGGCGAGGCCTCGCGGCAGGCCTCGATCATCGTCCGCGTCCAGAGCGCTTCCGCGCTTTCCTCGACGATCTCGCCGTCGATCTCCTGCCGCCCCAGCCGCGTGCCGCCATAGCTCTGCGTGATGCTGCGGATGAACTCGGGCGCGAGGTTGTAGCGGTTGGCGGTGGTGGCGGCCCGGCTGACCGCGACCTGCGGATCGGCCAGAAGCCGCTTGACCAGCGGCGTCGGGCGCGGCGTCGTGGTGACGATCTGGCGCGGCCGGTCGCCGAGGCGCAGTCCGAATTGCAGCATGTCCCAGCACTCCTGAAGATTGGGCCATTTCGCCAGCTCGTCGGACCAGGCGGCGGAGAATTGCGGCCCGCGCAGGCCTTCCGGGTCTTCCGCCGAGAACACCTGCCCGATCGCGCCGTTAGGCCATTCGAGCCGCCGGCGCGAGGGATGCCAGCTCGGCCGCTCCCAGCGCGTATGGATCGAGAGCAGCCCGGAGACGCCCTCGATCATCACGTCGCGCACCTGCCCCTGCGTCTCGCCGACCAGCGCGATGCGCTAGGCAGGCGTCTCCGCAAATCCCGGCAAGCCAAGCGCCATGCCCTTGGTCCATTCAGCGCCCGAGCGTGTCTTGCCCGCGCC
>JAKFWE010000397.1 GCA_021732895.1 Allobosea sp.
ACGATCAGGCGCTCAGGCCGCTCCGAAAACCTCGGCGAAGACCCTCGCCGCCTCGTCCGGCGCCTCGACATGCACGAAATGCCCGGCGCTCTCGCAGAAGCTCACCTCCACCTCGTCGAAATGCTCGGGCACGAACGAGGCCCAGGCCGATTTCAGGATCGGGTCGTGGCGGCCCCAATGCACCCGCGCCGGCTGATGGATCTTGATCGATGGCGGCGCATGTCCGTCGATCGCCGCAATCCGGGCCGCGTTCTGGCTGCGATACCAGTCGAACCCGCCGCGGATATTGCCGGGCTTCATGAAATTGTCGATCCACATCTCCAGCGCCGGCGCGAAAGCGTCCTTACGGTGGCACCAGTGCGACAGGAAATGGCCGAAATACAGCGCGCACGCGTCGCGGCCGAGCCCGACCAGCTTCTCGGCCAGCGCGAGTTGCTGGAACGACTGATACCAGATTTCGTTGACGTGGCCGTCCCGCACCCAGCGCTCGGCGACGCCCGGCGTCGGGCAGTTGAACAGCAGCAGCCGATCGACCGCCTGCGGATGCCGCCGCGCCAGCGATTGCGCGACATAGGCGCCGACATCATGGCCGACGACGCCTGCCGGCCCGCAGCCGAGCGCACCGAGCAGCGCCGCCATGTCGTCGGCATGCACGCTCGGCCCGACATCGCTGCGCGGCCCGGCCGATTTCGCGCTGTCGCCGAAACCGCGGAGGTCGGGCGCGATCAGGTGGTAATGCGGATGCAGCCGGTTCATGAGCGGCAGCCAGGTCGCCCAGAATTCCGGCCAGCCATGCAGCAGCAGCACCGGCCGGCCCTGCCCGACCTCGGCGACGTGGAAACTGCTCTCGCGCACCGCGATCTGACGATTGCGCAGGCCGGGCGGCGAGGAGAAATCACGGGTCATCGGGGGGGCCTGCGCGCGGGAGTGGCCGTCACGCTAGCGCCGGCCAAACATCGCCGGCAACCGGGCGCGGGCGCCGCGCCGCGATGGCGCGGGGGTTATCCACCGCCGCCGGGGCATAACGAAACGTTTCACGCAGGCGCGAGGCCGGCGGCCTCGCCTTAACCAACCGGCGAAAGCGCGAACGAAGCCGGCACGAATCGGCTGATCAGCCGGGTTCGTGCTTTGGCCCTGGCGAAACCACGGAGTTTCGGCGGCGTCAGACGCCAATCGCGTCACCACCTCCGGGCCTGACCGGTTGCGCAGCCACGAAGCTGTTCCGGTTTGGAGCGGGGCGGCCGCGTCAGTCGTCGCTGAGGGTGGTCGCGGTCACGCCTGGATCGACCCTGAACCGCGAGGCCTCGATCACGGCGGTGCCGACCATGGTCTTCACGGAAATCCGCACCGGCACCATCATGTTGGTGCCGGCGACCGGCGCGAGCCAGGCGCTGATGTCGCGGTTCTCGGCCATGAACTTGGTCGCGGGACGCAGGGCGCGATGGCCGGCGATCGGCACGTAGCGCGCCTGGCAGACGGCGACCTCGCCCTTGAACCCGTCGAGCTCGACCTGGCGCGTGCCGGCGGAGCTGAGCTTTATGTCGTAGCGAGCCGCGCCGTCGAAGATCTGCAGCGTCCGGTTGCAGGCCGCGCCCACGCCGCCCCTCGCGTTGACCGGCATCAGGAAGGCGCTGATCGGATCGACGATGTTGCGCCTGTGGGTGTCCGTCAGCGGCACGCGGTCGGGCTTGGCGTCGATCGGCGGAGCGATGTCGACCGCCCGAACCGCGCCCCCGCCGAGCGCCATGCGCACGGTGCGGCTCTCGCTGGAGCTGGCGGAGGTGACCGCGAAACTCGTCGGCGAAATCCTGCCGCCGTTGAACTGCCCCGTCGCGACGCCCGATCCGCGCCCACCGGTGACGCCGCCGATCAGCCCCGTCATCTTCGCGACGATGTCGATCTTGTAGGCGTCGCCGTTGAGGCCGCCACTGAGATTGGCGGTGCCGAGACTGAGGCCAAGCAGGGAGATGTCGTATTTTGCGTCGACCGACGCCGCGGACGCCGCGCCACCCGCGAGCGCGGCGCAAACGAGGGAGGCCAGAACCGAGCCGACGCAGGACGAAACCGCCGCCGCTTTTGATCGCGCTGTCGCAGGCGTCATCCGTGTCCTCCTGAACCGAAACGGGCTTCCGCCATGCGCCCCGAATCGGCCCAAATCGTGACTGGTTTCCGGCGGCTTGGCGAGTGGCGATGCGGCGACGCCCGGCGCCGCGCGCGAAAGTGCCATGCCGGGCCGCCATCGCCAAGGCTCATTTCGACCCGCGATCGTCGAAGAGCCCGCGCGGATCGGCGAGGCGCACGGCGTCATGGCCGGCCAGTTCCGCGAGCAGAGCGACGACGAAACTCCAGGCGATCTCGTCATGGTCGCGGTGATGCAGCAGCAGGCCTAGCGTCGTGTCGCCGCCCTGCGCCAGGCGCCGCCGCGCCGCCAGCAGTGCGACGGTCTCCGCGACCAGCCCGGCATGATCGCGCCCGACCCGCCCGCCGCGCCAGTTCATGACGTCGACGTCGCTGTTGACCACGGCCGGGCCGAGGGCGGGCGCAGGGTCGAAACCGCGAAAGCACGACAGGCCCGAAAAGCCGAGATCGGCGAGCAGAGGCGCGAAGCCGGGGTCGATGCGGTTCCACGGCGGCACGAAGACCGACGGCGGCTCGTCCGCGAGCAACTCGCCGAGACGCTCTCGCGCGAGGCGGAGCTCGTCGCTGAGGACCTCGGCAGGCCTGTGTCGGCCGAACTCGGCCTTTTTTTCGCCTGCCGGCGCATGGTTGGCGTGCCATGCCCCGTGCTGGCACGGGACGAGCAGCGGCGCGCGCGCCAGCACGCCCGCCAGTTCGGGGCGGGCGAGGAACGGAATC
>JAKFWE010000247.1 GCA_021732895.1 Allobosea sp.
GTCATCGTCGCGCTCGGCCACGGGCTCGGCGCGGCGGCCGAGACAATCGACGCGGGCGGCATGCTCGTCCTGCCCGGCGGCATCTACAGCCATGTCCATATCGCCCAGCCGAGCGGCGAGGGCATCGTCATGGCCGATGATTTCGCCAGCGGCACGCTGTCGGCGGCGTGCGGCGGAAACACCACCGTGATGCCGTTCTGCCTGCAGGAGAAGGGCGTCAGCCTGCGCGAGACGGTGAAGGCCTACCAGCGGCTCGCCGAGGGCGCCTGCCATGTCGACGTCGCCTTCCACCTCGTGATCTCGGACCCGACCGAACAGGTGCTGGGGCAGGACCTGCCGGCGCTGATCGAGGACGGCTTCACCTCGTTCAAGGTGTTCATGACCTATGAGGGGCTGGCGCTGAACGACCGGCAGATGCTGGAGGTGATGAGCGTGGCGCGCGAGACCGGCGCCCTCGTCATGGTCCATGCCGAGAATTACGACGCGATCCGCTTCCTGACCGACCGGCTCGAGCGCGGCGGCCAGATCGCGCCGAAATTCCACGGCACGTCGCGGCCGATCCCGGTCGAGCGCGAGGCGACGCATCGCGCCATCTCGCTGGCCGAGCTCGTCGATGTGCCGGTGATGATCGTGCATGTCTCCAACCGCGAGGCGATGGAGGAGATCGCGCGGGCCCGCTCGCGCGGCCTCAAGGTCTATGGCGAAACCTGCCCGCAATATCTCGTGCTGACCGAGGCGGACATGGACGGGCTCAACATGGAGGGCGCGAAATATGTCTGCTCGCCGCCGCCGCGCGACCATGCCAGCCAGAAAGCCTGCTGGGAGGGGCTGGAGACCGGCGTGTTCCAGGTGTTCTCGTCGGACCATTGCCCGTTCCGCTACGATGATCCGGCCGGCAAGCTGACGCCGAAGGGCAGGACTTCGTTCCGCTGGGTGCCCAACGGCATCCCCGGCGTCGAGACGCGGCTGCCGATCCTGTTCTCGGAGGGCGTCGGCAAGGGGCGCATCACGCTCAACCAGTTCGTGGCGCTGAGCGCGACCAACCATGCGCGGATGTATGGCTTGACGAAGAAGGGTTCGATCGCGATCGGGCTCGACGCCGACATCGCGATCTGGGACCCGCGCCGCGAGGTCACGATCAGCCAGGCGCTGCTCCATCACGGCGCCGACTACACGCCCTATGAGGGGCTGAAGGTGACCGGCTGGCCGGTGACGACGATCGTTCGCGGGCAGGCGGTGGTGCGCGATGGCGAGCCGGTGGGGCGGCCGGGCCCGGGCCGCCACGTCACGCGTGAGCGCTCGGTCTTCGCCGCGCCGGCGGGCTGAGGCCGGGCTCTAGCCCCGGAGCAGCAGCAGGGCGGCGGCCGCGAATTCGCGGCGGCGGACGGCGCGGCGCTGGGCCGCCTCCTCGTCCTGACCCCAGACGCCGATCTGGTAGTCCTCGTCGAGATGGGCTGTGGCCCAGCACGCCTCCTCGTCCAGCCGGCCATCGGCCAGCGCCAGCATCAGGATCGCCGAGCCGGTCAGCGTCATCACGTTGTGCGCGCCGGCGAGCGCCAGCGGGGCGGCGATGCCGGCGACGCGGCGGGCGACGGCGTCGAGCGTGGCCTGCGGCTGGGCCGCGAACATCACGCCCTGCGCCAGCACGAAGCGCGCGCCGAGCATGGCTTCGACGTCGCGCAGGACCGGCCCCCAGAGCGCATCCTGCCGCTCGACCAGCGCCTCGGGCTCGGCGGCGCGGTAGCACAGCGCGTCGCTGCCGGCGTAGCGCACGATCTCGGCGCGCACCGCCTCGTGCTGGTCGGCGACGCCGTCCAGCGCCGAATTGACCAGGCGCGTCACCGGCATGATCGCCGGGTCGATCCTGCCGGTCTGCGCCTGCCATTCGCCCGCCAGCGCCTCGGCGACCGCGCGGGAGGCGACGGCGAGAGGGTTGCGCGCCGGTGTCCGCGCGGTGCGCCCGTCGAGCGCGACATGGAACAGCCCGTCGCGCTCCAGCACGGCGGCCGTCTCGTAAAAGCGCGCCGGCAGCGGGTTGCGCATCGCCTTCTGCGCGGCGGCGACGGGATCGGGCTGGCGCTGGCCGGCGGCCCCGAACCGGGCGAGGAAGTCATCGATCGACATGGCCGGGCTCTAGCACGCCGGAGCAGGCGGGTCAGCCGCCGTGAACGTCGCGCCAGGCCGGTTTCGCCCCCGGAAAGGGCAGGGCGGTCGCGGCATGGACGCCGCGCGCGATGGCCCGGGCGAGAACGTCGGCGGCGGCGGCGCAGATCTCGGTCAGGGCGAAGGCGTCGGAGGGCGCGCCGGCGCGCGCCGTTGCGGCGGCGAAGACGACGTCGCCGTCGAGCGCGGCGTGGACGGGGCGCAGGGCGCGGGCCAGACCGTCATGCGCCGCCAGCGCCAGGCGCTTGCACTGCGCCTTGGTCAGCGCCGCGTCGGTCGCGACCAGCGCGATGGTGGTGTTGGCGCCGGGGCCGCCCTTGAAGCGCGAGGCGAGGTCTTCGGGCGTGATCGCAGCCGGCCAGCCGCGCCCGCCGAACTCTCCGTCCCGTTCATACGGGGCCGCCCAGAAATGCGGGCCGTCGCCGATCGTGGCCGAGCCGACGGCGTTGACGGCGGCCAGCGCGCCGACGACATGGCCGGTGGCCGCCGTGACGCTGGCCGAGCCGAGGCCGCCCTTGAATGTCGCGGTCGTCGCGCCGAAGCCCGCGCCGGCGGCGCCGAGCCCGAATTCCGTCCCGGCCCGGGAGACGGCGCGTCGGCCGAGCGCGCGATAGGGCATCTCGCCATCGCCCTCGCCCCTGGCCCAGGGCTTCGCGCCGCCGTTGAGGAGGTCGAACAGGATCGCCTGCGGC
>JAKFWE010000354.1 GCA_021732895.1 Allobosea sp.
GCCGCGACGGCGGCCCCTACATCGGCAGCGCCGGCCTCGGCGACATCGCAGATCGGCGCGTTGACGCCGGGATCGAGCGTGGCGACATAGCGGCGCGAGAGGGGATGGCGCCAGCCGCCGCCGTAATACAGGCTGCGGCCGGTCGGGGCGGGCGTTTCCAGCATGGCGGCGTTCTCTCGAATGGCGGCGCTCGGTGGCGACCATGCCTCCGCGGAAGTCCGGGACTCAAAGACTTTCGCGCTCTGGCACCTATTCGGGAATGGTTCGGCGCAGGTGCGCGAAGGCCCATCCTCGCGCCGCGAACGGTGTCCGTCCCCCCGCTCCTCGTGGGGAGGACCCCCGCGCGAGGCTTGCCCGCAACGCTGCTTCAGCCCTTCGCCGCCGCCATCTCGGCTTCGGCCTCGTCCTGCTCCATGCCGTCGAGCACGGCGATTTCCTCGCTGGACGCGCCGAGCCTGCGCCAGTCCTCGCTCTTGGGGACGATGCCCTGGTAGGAGCGCAGCTTGACCTGCGGGATATGCGGCTCGATCAGGCCGATCGGCTCGGCGCCGGCCGCGACCTTGCGCGCGGCGTCGATCATGACGCGGCGGAACTGGACGATGGCGATGTCGCTGGCGCCCAGCCGTTCGCTCGTGCGGTCGGCGATCGGGCCCATCGATTCCCACATCATGATGTCCTGGTTCGGAATGCCGGGAACGCCGGTGAAGTCGCCGAGCTTCATCGCCTTGCGGTCCTGCAGGTAGTCGTTCTCCTTGCGGCGCAGTGACGCCTTGTAGGTCTTGTCGAGGTCGATGCCGACCTGCGCCGAGCAGAACTTGCGCCAGGCCTCCTGGTCGATGCAGTCGTCATTGCCCCAGGCGATGAAGTGGAAATAGCTCGAATGATCGTCCTTCGGCACGATCACGGTGGCGAGGTTGTAGGACGAGTTCGGCGGGATCAGCGCCGTGAACGGGGCGACGAGCACGGTCAGCCTGACGTAATCATGCGTCTGCGCATTGGTGATCGGCCGTCTGATCGCGGCGTAGCGAAAGCCGTAATTCGTCAACTGCACCTGGATGCGCGGGTTCTTGTCGGTCGAGGGCCGCGTCCAGTGCGTCGCCGTGGCGCCGGCGGTGGCGACCCGCGCGGGCTTCATGTCCGAGGAGTGCAGGCTGGAGGAATGGGCCGAGTCGATTTGCCCCTCCATGATCTGCGCCCAGTTCACGGGCAGGTCAATCTTGACGATCGAGACCTTGGCCTCGGGCGTCGGCGCGAAGGCCGGCCGCTCGAATTCCGGCATCAACTCCGGCGGTCCCATGTAGACCCAGACGAAGCCGCCGGCTTCCCGGGTCGGATAGGCCTTCTGCTTGACCTTGTCGGCGAAGCCGCTCTCGGCCGGCTCGGAGACCATCTCCAGCACATTGCCGTCCACGTCGAACTTCCAGCCGTGATAAAGGCAGCGCAGGCCGCATTCCTCGTTGCGGCCGAAGAACAGCGAGGCCTTGCGGTGCGGGCAGAATTCGCCGAGCACGCCGACGCGCCCGTCGGTGTCGCGGAACGCCACCAGATCCTCGCCGAACAGCCGCACGCGCACGGGCGCGCCGTCGTTCTCGACAAGCTGCTCGGTGAGCAGCGCCGGAACCCAGTGGCGCCGCATCAACTGGCCCATCGGCGCGTCGCCCTCGACGCGGCACAGAATCTCGTTCTCCTCGTGCGTCAGCATGCCGCCCTCCCGATCGAGCGAAGTCCGGGTCTAGCCAGACAAAATTTACTTAGATATCTAAGTTTGAGACTAATCGGTCGGAGGATGCATGTCGAGGCCGACGAGCCGGAGTTTGACACATGGTTGATACGCTTGAGACGCCGGTCAGGATCACCGGCAAGGCCATGATCGCGCGGGATATCTGGCGGTTCGAGCTGCGGCCGGAGCACGGCGGCGCGCTCGCGCCGTTCCTCGCCGGCGCCCATCTGCGCGTCCGCGCGCCCAACGGCGAAGTCCGCCAGTACTCGCTCTGCAACGACCCGGCCGAGACCGATCGCTACGTCATCGCGGTCAAGCGCGAGCAGGCCGGGCGCGGCGGCTCCGTCAGCCTGATCGAGCAGGCCGGCGAGGGCGACGTCATCACCGTTTCCGAGCCGCGCAACGACTTCCGGCTCAGGCCCGGGCCGGCGAGCTATCTCTTCATCGCCGGCGGCATCGGCATCACGCCGATCCGCTCGATGATCGCGCATCTCTCGGCGACGCGGGCGCGGCCGTTCAGGCTCTACTATTTCACGCGCGACCCGGAGGCGACCGCCTTCCGGGAGGAGTTCGCCGCCCCCGAATTCCGTGGCAAGGTCGTCATCCATCACGATGGCGGCGATCCGGACAAGGCGTTCGACCTCTGGCCCGTCCTGGAAGAGCCGAAGGGCGCGCATCTCTACTGCTGCGGACCGCGCGGCCTGATGGAGGCGGTGCGCGACATGACCGGCCACTGGTCGTCGGCGGCCGTGCATTTCGAGGATTTCGGCGCCGGCAAGGCCAGCGTCGAGGACAATGCGCCCTTCACGGTGAGGCTGGCGAAAAACGGCGAAACAATCCTCGTGCCCGCCGACAAATCGATCCTCGAAGCCCTGCGCGAGGCCGGCAAGGTGCTGCCGAGCTCCTGCGAGAGCGGCACCTGCGGCACCTGCAGGACACGGCTGATCGCGGGCGAGGCCGACCATCGCGATCTCGCGCTCTCCGACCATGAGAAGGCCCGCTATGTCATGATTTGCGTCTCCCGGGCGAAATCGCCCGAGCTGGTGCTGGACCTGTGAGCGGCCGGGCCATGGCGTCGCGACCGGTTTCGCCCCCTCCCCCCTT
>JAKFWE010000357.1 GCA_021732895.1 Allobosea sp.
GTCGTTGCGGGTCGAGGTGCCGCCGACCAGCAGCGCGCTCTCGCGCAGCGGCAGCAGGCTGGAGGAGACGCCGTAAGCGAGGCCGCGCTTCTCGCGCACCTCCATGAACAGGCGCGAGGTGAAGGCCGAACCGCCGAGAATATGGTTGAGCACGTTGCCGGCGATGAAGTCCGGATCCTGCCGCATCAGGCCGGGGCCGACGAAGCGCAGCACGGTCTGCGGCACGTCGAGATCGATGACATGGGTCTGGCCGAGACCCGATATCGGCCGCGCCTCGCTCGGGCGCGGCCGCGCCGCGCCTGCCGGCAATGCGCCGAAAACCTGGTCGAGCCGCCGGCTGAGCGACGGCGCGTCGATGTCGCCGACGACGACGATCTTCAGCCCGGCGCGGCCGAACAGCCCGTCCGTCACACCCTTCAGCGCTCCCGCCTCCAGCCGCGAGACGCTGTCGATGTCGCCCTTTTCCGGCCGGCCATAGGCATGGCCGGGATAGGCCGAGGCGAAAAGCGCGTTGCGGCACATCGCGTCGGGGTTCTGGGCCTGCCGCTGCAAGCCGGAAATGACCTGCCCCTTGACGCGGGCGACGGCGTCGGCGTCGAAGCGCGGCGCGTTCAGCGCCAGAGCCAGCATCGCGAACGCCGTGTCGGCGTGGCGCGACAGGGTCTGCATCTGGCCCTGAAAATCGTCGCGCCGCGCCGCGAAGCCGAGACTGATCGCGTGGTCGGCCAGCCTGCCCTGGAAGGCCTCGGCGTCGAGGTCGCCCGCGCCCTCGTCGAGCAGGCCGGAGACCAGATGGGCGCTGCCGGCGGCGTTGTCGGGATCGAGGGACGCGCCCCCGTCGAAAGCGAAATCGACCGCGATCAGGGGAAGGCTGTGCTCCTCGACCAGCCAGGCCTCGACGCCGGAGGACGAGGCGACTTTCTGGACGGCGATGGCGGGACCGGAGAGGACGAGCGGAGGAGCTGGGATGGGCGCGTTCATGTCGCTTCCTGGGGACGAAGCGACGGCTCCGTCCGGTTCTGGTGCGGAGACCTCGTTCAGGCGGCGGGCAGCAGGAGCCCGGTGACGCTGCGATCGGGGCGCAGATAGAGACGCGCCGCCGCGACGACGGCCTCGCGCGTCACGGCCTCGATCCGGTCGGGCCAGGCGAGCACGTCCTCGACGCTTTCGCCGACAGCCAGCGCCGCGCCGAAGATTCGCGCCAGCGACGACTGGCTGTCGCGCGCGAAAATGGTGTCGGCCACGAGGCGCGTCTTGACGCGGGCCAGTTCGAGCTCGCTCGGCCCTTCATCGAGAAAGGCGGCGAGCGCGGCGTCGAGCCCGTCCTCGAGCGCCGCCATGGTCACGCCGGGGCGCGGGCTGACCGAGACCTGAAGCGCGCCGCGATCGACCATCGAGGCCATCATGTAGGCGCTCGCGCCCGACGCCAGATCCTGCTCGGCGCACAGCCTGCGGTAGAGCCGCGAGGTCGAGCCGCCGCCGAGGAGCTCGGCAACCGCCTCCAGCGCCAGAACCTCGCCAATATCGCCGCTGAGATAACTCGGCGTCAGCCAGCCGCGGCGCAGCGAAGGCTGCTGGACGCGCGGATCGGCGACCGTGACCCGGCGCGCCGCGCGCGGGGCGGGCTCGATCGGGCGCTTGCGCACCGGCCTGTCGCCACGCGCCGGGATCTTTCCGTAGGTCGCCTCGGCCAGCGCCCGCACCTCGGCTACGTCGGTGTCGCCCGCGACGACGAGGATGGCGTTCTCGGGGGTATAGAAGCGCTGGTAGTAGGCGAAGGCGTCCTCGCGGGTGAGCTCCTCGATCTCGTGCTGCCAGCCGATGATCGGTGTGCCGTAGGGGTGGTGCACGAACAGGGCCGCAGAGAACTCCTCGCCGAGCTGCGCGGCGGGATCGGAATCGACGCGCATCTTGCGCTCTTCCAGCACGACGTCGCGCTCCGGCCCGACCACGCTTTCGTCGAAGGCCAGTCCGGTCATGCGGTCGGCCTCGTAGTCCATCATCGCGCGCAGGTGTTCCTTCGGCACGCGCTGGAAATAGGCGGTGTAGTCGAACGAGGTGAAGGCGTTCTCCTGGCCGCCATACCCCGCGACGATCCGGGAGAATTCACCGGCCGGCCAGCGCGCCGTGCCCTTGAACATCAGATGCTCGAGGAAATGCGCGATGCCGGATTTGCCGGCCGGATCGTCGGCCGAGCCGTTGCGATACCAGACCATGTGGGTGACGACCGGGGCGCGCCGATCGGGCACGACGACGACGTCGAGCCCGTTGTCGAGCCTGAGCGACTCGACCGGCATATCGGTCTGGACCGGGCGCGAATGCATGTTCACCTGGGCCGCCTCCAAGGGGTCGGGATCGAAACACGATCGGAAAAGGCGCGGCCGCGGATCAGCGACGCGATCTGACGCCGACGGGGGATGACGCCCGCCGACCCAGCGCAGATAGGGCAATCGGCGCCGCCCCGCCAGAGCCCGGGGCGCCGCAGATTATTGCAGCGGCTTCGTACCGACCAGGAACTCGCGCTGGCCGACGGCCTGCTGATCCTCGCGCGGTCCCGACTGGCCCGGACCGAGAGCGGCCGAAGCGGCCGGACGACGATAGCCGACCGGCGGCTCGGACAGCGACCGGCGCGGCGGCTCGGAACCGTAGAGCAGGCTCGACTGGTCGTCCTGGTTCTGGCGCGAGGCCAGGGAGCGGCCGATGCGGATCGGATCGATCTGATTGTTGAAATTGGTATGTTCCTGGGCGATATCGGGTCCGCCGCCGCGACCGACGACCCTGCCGCGACGGATTTCCCGCTGGTCCAGCAGAGCAGGCTCGACT
>JAKFWE010000431.1 GCA_021732895.1 Allobosea sp.
AGCGAGCGCGCGCGCGAGGCCGGCGAGCCGCTCCCGCGCGGCGGCGTCGAGCAGGGCCGCAGCCTTGTCGTCGAGAACCAGTGGGCGCGGCGCGTAGAGATAGTAGGCGCTGTCGATCAGCTCGATCAGGGTCTTGGCGCGCTCCTTCAGGCCGGGCATGGCGGCGAGCAGCTTCGCCTCCAGCTCGGGCGCGAGCGTCTCCGGAAGGCCGCGCGGCGGCCCGATTTCCGGAAGAACGACCTTCAACGCGGCGAGCAGGTCCTGATCCGCGGCCTGGCGCATGTAGAGCCCGTTCAGGCTCTCGAGCTTGGCGAAATCGAAGCGCGCCGGCGAGCGGCCGATCGAGCCGAGGTCGAACAGGTCGATCATCTCGCGCGTCGAGAAGATTTCCTGATCGCCATGGCTCCAGCCGAGCCGCAGCAGATAGTTGCGCAGCGCCACCGGCAGATAGCCGAGGGCGCGATAGGCGTCGACGCCGAGCGCGCCGTGGCGCTTGGACAGCTTGGCTCCGTCGGGCCCGTGGATCAGCGGAATGTGCGACATGCTGGGCGCGCGCCAGCCCATGGCCTGGTAGATCTGGGTCTGGCGGGCGGCATTGGTCAGGTGGTCGTCGCCGCGGATGACATGGGTCACGCCCATGTCATGGTCGTCGACCACGACGGCGAGCATGTAGGTCGGATTGCCGTCCGAGCGCAGCAGCACGAGATCGTCGAGGTTCTCGTTCTGCCAGACGACGCGTCCCTGAACCTCGTCCTCGACCACGGTCTCGCCGGTCTGGGCGGCTCGCAGTCGAATGACCGGCCTGACGCCGTCAGGCGCCGTCGCGGGATCGCGGTCGCGCCAGCGCCCGTCATAGCGCATCGGCCGGCCCGCAGCCCTCGCCGCCTCGCGCATGGCGTCGAGTTCCGCCGGCGTCGCATAGCATCGATAGGCCGCGCCTTTCTCCAGCATCTGCGACACGACCTCGCGGTGTCGCTCGGCCCGGGAGAACTGGTAGATCGCGTCGCCGTCCCAGTCGAGCCCGAGCCAGTTCAGGCCGTCGAGGATGGCCGCGATGGCGGGTTCGGTCGAGCGCTCGCGGTCGGTGTCCTCGATGCGCAGCAGCATCTTGCCGCCATGCCGGCGGGCGTAGAGCCAGTTGAACAGCGCCGTGCGCGCGCCGCCGATGTGCAGGAAGCCGGTGGGCGAGGGGGCAAAGCGCGTGACGACCGCATCAGACATGTAAGGCAAGGCTCCGGCGGCGCGTGACTGGCGGGGATTCCGGGCGATGGGCGCCGGGCGAGCAGTGAACGCAGCGGAGGCGCAATAGCGCACCGCCCCCGGGCATGACAATCGCCGTGGCGGCTGTAACATGGCCGATGCGCCGACGTTAAGCGCTGATCACGCCGGCAGCGCAGCAGCACTGCGCGCCCGAAGGCACAGCCGATGAGCGAGCGGCCGCCACATCCCCGACCGTCACGCGGCGCATGGGCGCAGGCCGGAGCCGCGCCCTGGGCGCCGCTGCGCCTGCCGGGCCACCGGCTGGCGCTGGTGGCGCAGGACTGGCGCATGCGTGTCGTGCGCGCCTGCGCGGCCGAAGCGGAGCGCCGGCGGCTGTTCCTGTTCCTGCCGGTGATGATGGGCGTGGGCGTGCTGCTTTATTTCAGCGCCGATCGCGAGCCGGCCCTGTGGGCGCCGCTCCTGCTGCTCGGCTTCGCCGCGTCCGCCGCCCTGGCGCTGCGCGGACGGCGCGGCGCGATGCTCGCCTGCATCGGCGTCGCGGCGCTGGCCGCCGGCTTCGCCGCCGGGGTCTGGCGCACGGCGGAGGTCGCCGCGCCGATGCTGGACCGCGTCAGGGTCGGCAAGCTGACCGGCTTCGTCGAATCGATCGAGGCGCGCGACGCCGGCGCCCGCCTCGTCGTGCTGGTGACCTCGCTCGCCGGCGTCGCGCCGGAGCGGACGCCGCGGCGGGTCAGGGTCAGCCTGCGATCAGGCTCCGTCGCCGCCGGCGATCATATCTCGGTCACGGCCCGGCTCCTGCCGCCGCCGGGACCGGCCCGGCCGGGCGGCTATGATTTCGGCCGCGACGCCTTCTTTCGCGGGCTCGGCGCGGTCGGCAGCATCGCCGGCGCCGTCACGCTCGCGCCGCCGCCCCATCCGCCGCCGACGGCGCTCCAGGCGCGCGCTTTGATCGACCGGGCCCGCAACGCCCTGACGGCGCGCATCGCCGGCGTCGCCGGCGGCCAGGCCGGGGCGATGGCCGCCGCCCTCGTCACTGGCAAGCGTGGCCTGATCGCCGAAGACACCAACGCCGACCTGCGCGCGGCCGGCATCTATCACATCATCTCGATCTCGGGCCTGCACATGGTGCTGGCCGCCGGCGTCATCTTCTGGCTGGCGCGGGCGCTGCTGGCGCTGTCGCAGAGCATCGCGCTGAACTGGCCGGTCAAGAAGCTCGCCGCGCTGGCGGCGATGGCGGGCGCGACAGCCTACTGCATCTTTTCCGGCGCGGAGGTGGCGACCGTGCGGTCTCTGATCATGACGCTCGTCATGCTCGGCGCGATCCTGGTCGATCGACCGGCGCTGAGCATGCGCAATCTCGCTCTGGCGGCGATGATCGTGCTCGCGAGAGAGCCAGATGCGCTGCTCGGCCCGAGCTTCCAGATGTCCTTCGGCGCCGTGGCGGCGCTGATCGCCTTCGCCGAGCGCTGGCAGGAGCGCGAGCGGTCGCAGCCGCCTTCGGCTTGGCCGTGGCCGCTGCGGCCGCTCGCCCAGGCCGCGATCGGCATTCTGGTCACGACGCTGCTCGCGACGGCGGCGACCGCCCCGTTCGGGGCCTACC
>JAKFWE010000345.1 GCA_021732895.1 Allobosea sp.
TGGCCCGGTGAAAGGCCTTGTTCGATTCGAAGTAACCCGGCAGTTCGTCGCGCGCATGGTGTCTGAGCATGCGGTAGTGCAGCAGGCCGATTTCGGCGACCGCCTCGTCGGTCGCGTGACCGGCCGCAAGCTCGCCGGCCAGTCCCTCGATCGCGGCGACGACGTCGATCAGGGCCGCGATCTCGGCGAGATCGAGCGGCGCCACCACGGCCGACTGGTTCGGCAGCGCCCGCAGCAGCCCTTCCTGAACCAGCGTACGGATCGCCTCGCGCACCGGCGTCCGCGAGACCGCGAGCTGCTCACAGAGCTCGCGCTCGTTCAGCCGCGCGCCCGGCGCGAGCACGCCGGTCACGATCATCAGGCGAATCTGGCCGACCGTGTCGCCATGGAGCCGGCCCTTGCGCCGGCCGGGCTCGGGCGCCGGCAGTTGCGCGAGCAGCGCCGCCAAGGGTGTGTTGTCCTGCAGGCCTGTCATGCGGCGTTCCGGAGCGTCGCGCGCAGCATGGCCGCCATTGCCGGCTGCATGCAAGATCATCCGCGGCTGCGTCTCGCCTTGGCGGAGGTTCGGCCCCCCTATTGCTGCTGGATGCGTATCCCGCCCTTGGCCGCGACGTCCTTCCAGCGCGCGATGTCGGCGTCGAGGAAGGCGCCGAACTCGGCTGGCGTGTTGCAGACCGTCTCGCCGCCGAGCACGGCGAGCTTCTGCTGCACCTCCGCGTCGGCGCAGGCCCTGGCGATCTCCGCATGGAGCCGCTGAACGATCGCGGGCGGCACGCCCTTCGGCCCGAGCAGCCCGAACCAGGCCACGGTCTCGTAGCCCTTGAAGCCGGACTCGTCCACGGTCGGCACGTCGGGCAGGGCCGGCGCCCGCTTCAGCGTCGTCACCGCCAGCGGCGTCACCTTGCCGGCCCTGACCAGCCCGATCGCCGGCGGCAGGTTGACCGCCATGAACTCGATCTGGCCCGAGACGATGTCGTTCAGCGCCGGGCTCGCGCCGCGATAGGGCACATGCGTCGCCTGGATGCCGGTCAGCACCTTGAGATACTCCGAGTTCATGTGCGCCGACGAGCCGCTGCCGCCGGACGCGTAGCTCAGCTTGCCGGGATTGGCCTTGGCGTAGGCCACGAGTTCGGCCATCGACTTCACCGGCAGCGAAGGGCTGGCGATGAAGATGTTGGGCGCGCGATAGACCAGCGAGACCGGCGTGAAATCGACCAGGACGTCATAGGGGATGCTGGCGTAGATCGCGGCGTTGATGCCATGCGAGCCGGCATTGCCCATGATGAAGGTGTAGCCGTCGGGCGCCGCCTTCGCCGCCGCCGCCGAGCCCACGACGCCGCCGGCGCCGAGCCGGTTCTCGATGACGAAGGGCTGGCCGAGCGCAGCCCGCAGCTTCTCGCCGATCAGCCTGGCGGCGATGTCGGAACCGTCTCCGGGGGCGCTGGGGACGATGATCGTCACCGGCCGTTCCGGCCATGCCTGCGCCGCCGCCCCGCCGCCGTAGGTCAGCAGGGCGAGCCCCGCCGCAGCCAGCCAAAACCGAAGCCCGAACCGTCCCGACATCGCGATCCTCCCGATCTGATCAAATCATTCTTGATTTTGTGATTGACATCACGCCTCAAGCCAATTTTTGATCAAATCAATGAGCCAAGTCAACAACCGCGCCGAATCGGTCAAGGACGCCATTCGCGGCGACATCGTCTCCGGCGCTCTCGCATTCGGCGCGCGTCTGCGCATCGACGCGCTGGCCTGCCGCTACGGAGCGAGCCACATGCCGGTGCGCGAGGCGCTGCGCAGCCTGGCCGGCGAGGGGCTGGTTGTGGCGCAGGCCAACAAGGGCGCGCGCGTCGTCGCCGTCGATGCGGCCGCGATCGACAACCTCTTCAGCGTCCGCATCGCGCTCGAGGTCATGCTGGCGCGGCAGGCCGCGATCGCGCCACGCCCGCATGACCTGGCCGAGATCACGGCGCTGGAGGAGGAGCGTCTGGACCTGGCGCAGGCCGGCCGCTACGGCGACGCCGTCCGGACGAACCAGCGCTTTCACCGCCGCATCTACGAGGTGCCGGGCAATGCCGAGGCGCTGGCGGTGCTCGACCGGCACTGGCTGCTGCTGGCGGCGTTGTGGTCGCGCTTCGGCTACCGGCCCGGGCGGCTCGGCGGCGTCGCCAGCGACCATGACCACATCATCCGGGCGCTGCGGGCGCGTGACCCCGAGGCCTGCGGCGCGCTGACGGCCGCGCATGTCGTCAAGACGCGGCAGGACCTGCTCGAGCTGATGGCCTCCGCCGGGGCTGAGGGCTCATGAGCGGCCAGACGCGCGACGCCATCGTCGAGATCGCGCTGCGGCTCGCGCGCGTCTCGCCCCGGACGATCTGGGTTTTCCTGCGGCTGCGCTTCGCCTCCGGCGTCGAGGGCGTCGGCGAGGCGAGCCTCGCCGGCCGCGAGCGCGCGCTGATCGACGCCGCCGTGACGCATCTGCCGGAATGGCGCGACCGGGGCGGGCTCGACGGCGTCGCGATCGAAGGCCTGCCGCTGCCGGTCGCCGCCCTGCGCAGCGCCTTCGACGTCGCCTGCCGGGACGCGGGCGCGCGCCGGCGCGGCCAGAGCCTCGCCACGGAGCTCGGTGGCGATCGCGACGTGGCGATCCCGCTCTACGCCAACATCAACCGCCGCACGCGCGATCGCTCGCCGGCGGGCTTCGCGGCGAGCGCGGCGCATGCGCTGGCGCGCGGCTTCGAGGCGGTCAAGATCGCCCCCTTCGACGAGGTCGATCACGCGCGCTGCGCCGCCGGCGAAGGCGAGGCCGCG
>JAKFWE010000113.1 GCA_021732895.1 Allobosea sp.
GTGACACCCGACCCCATCCTGATCTGGGGCGCGGGAGCCATCGGCGGCACGCTGGGGGCCTACTGGGCTCGCGCCGGCGTTCCCGTGCTGCTCGTCGACATCGTGCCCGAGCATGTCGAGGCCTGCCGCACGACCGGCCTCGCGATCACCGGGCCGATCGAGGAATTCCGCCAGATCGTTCCGGCCTTGACGCCGGCGGAACTGACGGGCGTCTTCTCCCGCATCGTGCTCGCCGTGAAAGCCGGCGCGACGGACGCCGCCCTCGAAGCCCTGAAACCCCATCTGGCGGAAGACGGCTACGTCCTCTCGGCCCAGAACGGGCTCAACGAGATCGCGATCGCCAAGGCCGTCGGCGCATCCCGCACCATGGGCTGCTTCGTCAATTTCGGCGCCGACTGGCACGGGCCGGGCGAGATTCTCTACGGCAATCGCGGCGCCGTCGTCGTCGGCGAGATCGACGGGGCGAACACGGCGCGCCTGCGCGACATGCATCGCCTGCTCACGCTCTTCGACGCGGACTCGATCCTCACCGACAACATCTGGGGCTATCTCTGGGGCAAGCTCGCCTATGGCGCGATGCTGTTCGGCACGGCGCTGACCGACGATTCGATGTCGGCCAATTTCGCCGATCCGGCCCGCCTGCCGGTCTGGCTCGCGCTCGGCCGCGAGGTCGGCGCGGTCGCGGCGGCGCGGGGCGTCAGGCAACTCGGCTTCGGCGATTTCGACCCCATGGTCTTCGCGCCCGGCGCGCCGGAAGGGCGGCAGATCGCGACGGTCGCATGGCTCGCCGACTACACCTCGAAAACCGCGAAGACCCATTCCGGCATCTGGCGCGATCTCGCCGTGCGCAAGCGCCGGACCGAGGTCGATCCGCAGATCGGGATCATCTGCGCCCTCGGGCGCGAGGCCGGCGTGCCGACGCCGGCGCTCGAGACGCTGGTCGCCCTCGTTCACGAGATCGAGGACGGCCGGCGCCCGCTCTCCTTCGACACGCTGAAGGTTCTGATCGACCGATGCAGATCCGTTTCGACGACCGCGTAGCCCTGGTCACGGGGGCGGCCCAGGGCATCGGCCGGGCCATCGCCGCGGCGCTGGTCGAGGCCGGCGCCCGCGTCCACCTCGCCGATATCGACGCAGCCGGCGTGAACGAGGCGGCGCGGGCCCTGAGCGCGCGCGCGCACGCAGCCGACCTCGGTTCGCCCGAGGCGGCGCGGGCGCTCGTATCGGACATCGCGGCCGGCGCGGGCAGGCTCGACATTCTGGTCCATGCCGCCGGCGGCGTGCGCGGACAGGTCGGCCGGCCGATCGCGGAGATCTCGGAGGCGGACTGGCGCGTCATCTTCGCCGCCAATGTCGACGCCGCCTTCTTCCTGGCGCAGGCGGCGGGGCCGGTGATGAAGCAGGCGGGCTATGGCCGCATCGTCACGATCTCGTCGGGGGCCGGGCTGCGGCCGAGCCTGACCGGCATCCAGGCCTACGCCTCGGCCAAGCACGCCCTGGTCGGGCTGACGAGGCAGCTCGCCTGGGAGTTCGGTCCGCACGGAATCACGGTCAACTCCGTCGCGCCCGGTTTCGTGCGCTCCAACCCGGCGACCGAGCGGCAGTGGGAAAGCTATGGCGCGGAAGGCCAGAAACGACTGATCGAGAGCCTGCACACGCGCCGGCTCGGCACGGCGCAGGACATCGCCCATGCGGCGCTGTTCTTCCTGAGCGAGCAGGCAGGGTGGATCACCGGACAGGTGCTCTCGGTCGATGGCGGACGCTCATGACGCGCAGGCGCGGCGCCTGCAGCGGCTTCTTGCTGCGCCGCGTCATTGCCAGCGGCGCAATTTAGCCCCTACACTGCCGGCAGGTCGCCATCATCCGACCTGAACAGAGACTGAAGGGATAGCACGTGAGCACGGGTACCGTGAAATGGTTCAATGAAACCAAGGGTTACGGATTCATCACCCCCGACCAGGGCGGGAGCGATGTCTTCGTTCACATCAGCGCGGTCGAGCGCTCGGGCCTTCGCGGCCTGAACGAAGGCCAGAAGATCAGCTACGATCTCGAGGCCGACCGCAAGACCGGCAAGTCCTCGGCGGTGAACCTCAAGACCGCCTGATCCAATGCCTGTCGCGGGAGGCCGACGGCGGCGACGCCTCCCGAGCCACAGCGAATCTCTCTTGCTCTGTCCGGACTGAAGACGATTCCCGGCATGCCCGTCGCCAACAGGCGGCGGTCGATCCGAACAGCCGGCGCCCCGAGGTCGGGGCTCAGCGCGGCGCCTCCGCCTTCATGATCGCCTGGTTCAGGTCCTGCCATTCGTGGCACGGGCCGCAAAGCGCGCGCAGCTTGGCCAGATTGGCCCTCGCGCTCGCCATGTCGCCGGTCTCGATGAACCATTCGCCCTGATATTCGAGCGCCGGCAGGAAAGTCGGGTCGCTCCTCAGCGCGGCGTCGTAATAGTCCTTCGAGAGCGGATAGTTCTTCAGCTTGCGGTGCGAGAACGCCAGCCAGTTGAGCAGAACCGGCGAATTCGGCGAGCGCTTCAGGAGCGCCTCCAGCTTCTCGATCGCCGGTTCGTAGGTCTTCTCCTCGATCCAGCGCCGCGCCTGCCGGTAATCCGGATTCTCGTCGAGCCAGGTCCAGTCCGGCCCGACGGCATGGGCGACCGACGCCGCGCCGAGCAGAAGCGCCACGAGCCCGGCGCGCGCCACTCCACAATGCCGCATCTCGCCCCCGTCCCGACCGCCCCACTAAAGCACGGCGCCGGAGCGACGCCATGGCGTCGCGGCGGGCGCGCCGGGGCGA
>JAKFWE010000490.1 GCA_021732895.1 Allobosea sp.
TCTCGGCGAACGCTACGGTTACGGCCATGGCTTCCGCCAGCGCGACTGCTTCGAGAAGCCGGTGACGCGCTGGAGCCGGTTCCATGGCGAACACGTCATCGTCGGCCACCGCAAGGTCTGCCGTTGAGAGGGACGCCGGGGGCCGCCGCTACACCGCCCCCCGGCTTCGGCCGGGGGGCTTTCGCCATGGCCCCTCACCGCTCGGTGATCTTGAACTCGATCCGGCGGTTGCGGCTGTAGGCTTCATCGGTGGCGGCGACGTCGAGCGGCTGGAACTCGCCGAAGCCGGTGGCGGCGATGCGGTCGGCCGGGATGCCCCGGGTGATCAGGTATTCGACGACGGAGACGGCGCGCGCGGTCGAGAGGTTCCAGTTCGAGCCTAACTGCGCCGTGCGGATCGGGCGGGCGTCGGTATGGCCGTCGACGCGCAGGATCCAAGGGATGTCCGGCGGCATCTCGCGGCCGAGATCGGCGATGATCGCGCCGAGCTTGTCGAGTTCGCCGCGGCCCTCGGGCTTCAGCACCGCCTGGCCGGCGTCGAAGAAGACCTCGGACTGGAAGACGAAACGGTCGCCGACGACGCGGATGTCCGGCCGGGCGCCGAGCACCTGGCGCATGCGGCCGAAGAAGTCCGAGCGGTAGCGCGCCAGCTCCTGCACGCGCTGCGCCAGCGCCACGTTCAGGCGCGAGCCGAGTTCGGCGATGCGCGCCTGCGAGTCCTGGTCCTTGGCCTCCGAGGCTGCGAGCGCCTGCTCCAGCGCGGCGAGCTGGCGGCGCATCGCGACGATCTGCTGGTTGACGAGATCGACCGTGGCCTGGGCGCGCTCGGAGAGCTGCTTTTGCGCCTCCAGCGCCTTCTCGGCCTGGGCGAGCTGGGCCGGGGCGTCGCTCGCGGAGGAATCGAGCAGGCCCTGAATGCGGCTGCGCTCGCCCTGCTCGCGCACCAGCGTCGATTGCAGCAGGGTGAGGCTCTCCTGCGTCTGACGGTTCGAGGAGCGCTCGAGCGCGAGCAGGTCGGTCAGCTCGGAAATCTGGCGGTTGAGCCGTTCCAGCGCGGTGTCCTTGCCGGTCAGCTCCTGCGACAGGAAGAACTGCCCGAGCACGAAGACCGAGAGCAGGAAGACGATGCCGATCAGCATCGTCGAGAGCGCATCGACGAAGCCGGGCCAGAAATTGGTCTCTTCGCGGCGGTGGCTGCGGGACAGGGCCATGCGTTCAGCCTCTCCGGGGGTCAGGAAGAAAGCTCAGCACGGCTTTCCGGCGCGATCATGGCTCCATCACGCTGTTGGCGGTGAGCCGTTCGATCAGGCGCTTGAGATCCTTCTCGCGCGCGGCCTGCGCCTCGACCCAGTCGCGGATCAACTGCTGTTCGGAGCGCATGTGCTGGACCAGCCCCTGCACGCCCTCGGCGAGATTGGCCAGCGCCTGCGTCGCGGCGCGGTTGTTGGCGCCGCCTTCCGACATGGCGGCGCCGAGCCTGTCGAGCCGCTCCGTCAGGGCGTCGGGCCCGCGCGCCGCCAGCATCGCCATCTCGGGCGCCGCCGCCGGCGCGCTGCGCGAGGCCAGCCAGCTCTCGATCTCGTTGCGGAAGCGGCGCTGCGCCTGGCCGACCTGCAGTTCGAGGAAGCCGAGCACGAGAGAGCCGGCGATTCCGAAAAGCGAGGAGGAGAAGGACAGCCCCATCCCGGCCAGCGGCGCGGCGAGCCCGGCCTTGAGCTCGTCGAACAGCACGCCGGCCTCGGCCCCGGTGCGCAGCGTGCTGATGACGGCGCCGACGGAGGAGACGGTTTCGAGCAGGCCCCAGAAGGTGCCGAGTAGGCCGAGGAAGACGAGCAGGCCGGCGAGATAGCGCAGCACCTCGCGCCCGTCGTCGAGCCTGACCGCGATCGATTCCAGGATCGAGGCGGCCTGCGCCGGGGCGAGGCTGCGCGCCGCCAGCGCCGGCAGCACGCCGGCGAGCGGCGCGATGACCTCGCCACGGCCGATATTCGCCTCGGCCGGGGCGGCCGCGACCCGCGTCGCGGCCCGCGCCTCGCTCTGGATGCGCCAGATCTCGCGCAGCGCCACCAGAATGCCGACGAAGAGCGAGCCGAGGATCAGGCCGTTCAGGCCCGGATTGGTCATGAACGCGGTTCGCAGCCCGCCCTGCAGGATGAAGCCGAGAAAGCCGAGCAGCGCCAGGAACACGAAGGCGCGGATGGCGTAGCGCAGCGGACCGGAGAAGCGTGTCCGGTCGCCCGCCGCCACGACCATGGCCGCATCGGCCGCCGGTTCCTCGTTCGTCATGCCTTCTCTTCCGATCCCGTCCATCGCCGGAGCGGCGCGCATGCGTTCCGCATCAGGGCATCCGGGCCGAGCGCGCGCGAGGCGTCCGCTTTTGCATGGTCGCAGGCCCTCCGTCCGTTCCGGCCCCTTGTCGCGGAGGGACTGTCGCCTCCCGTTCCGCGATGATCAAGCGCGAATGACCAGAGATTTATGTCAGATCGCCGACTTCAGCGCGGCGCGCAGCGCCGGCTCGCCGGCCTCGTTGCCGCAGATCACGTCCCGTGCGGCGGTCGGCTGCTTGCCGTCGAGCGTGCCGAACGCGCCGCCCGCCTCGCGCATCATCACCGCGCCGGCCGCGAAATCCCAGGTGTTGAGGCCGCGCTCCCAATAGGCGTCCATACGGCCGCAGGCGACATAGGCGATGTCGAGCGCAGCCGCGCCCATGCGCCGCACATTGGCGAAGCGTGGCATCACCGCAGCCAGTTCGGTCAGGAAAAGCGGATGGCCGCCCTTGCCGATATGGGGC
>JAKFWE010000267.1 GCA_021732895.1 Allobosea sp.
GGCGATGGCGACGCCGCCGAGGCTGGCGGCGGCCATGCCGCCAATCAGGGTCATTAAGAATGAGCGTCTGTCCATGATGTCCTCCTAAGGCTGCTATTCAGGAAAGTCTGGTCTCGACACCGATTCGCGCCCGCATCCACAGCCCGAAACTGGCTCGTCACCCTAACCCATTTCGCGCCTGTTCCTACACGACCTGTCGAAATTCTTTCGGCATCCCTAAGGCGCCGGCCCCGCCGGACCATCCACGGCGTTGAGCGGTTTCGCGATCGCCTCCAGCGGCTGGCGCTCGGCCCTGACGGCGAACAGCGCCGCGACCAGAGCCGCGCCGAGCATCAGCGCCGCGCCGAACAGATAGCCGGCGAAGACGCTGCCGCGCGAGCCGGTGTCGATCAGCGCGCCGAACAGCCAGGGCCCGGCGACGCCGCCGGCGCCGGTGCCGACCGCATAGAAGGCGGCGATGGCGAGCGCCCGCATCTCGACGGGAAAGGTTTCGCTGACCGTGAGATAGGCCGAACTCGCCGCCGCCGACGCGAAGAAGAAGACGACGCTCCAGCAGGCGGTGAGCTGCGTCGCGGTCAGCGCGTCGCGCCAGAACAGCCAGCCGGTCCCGGTCAGCAGCAGCCCCGAGAGCGCATAGGTGGCGGCGATCATCGGCCGGCGGCCGACCGTGTCGAAAAGCCGCCCGAGAATCAGCGGGCCGAGGAAATTGCCGGCGGCGAAGGGCAGGATGAACCAGCCGATCGCCTGCGCCGGCACCTGATAGAAATCCGTCAGGATCAGCGCGTAGGTGAAGAAGATCGCGTTGTAGAAGAACGCCTGCGAGACCATCAGCGCCAGTCCGACCAGCGCGCGCGGCCGGTGCACGACGAAGAGCGTGCGGAACACCTCCGCCAGCGGCGTGGCGGCGCGGGGCCTGAGATAAGTCATGGGCAGATTATCGGCCCGGCCACGGACGACGCCGGCCTGCGCCTCGATGCGCGCGACGATGGCGTTCGCCTCCTCGACGCGGCCCTGCCCGACCAGCCAGCGAGGGCTTTCGGGAATCCAGCGCCGCAGGACGAGGATGATCAGGCCGAGCGCCGAGCCGATGAAGAAGGCGAGCCGCCAGCCCCATTCGGGATCGATCCGGGCCGGGTCGAGCAGCACGATGGCGCCGACCGCGCCGAGCGCCGCGCCGACCCAGAACGAGCCGTTGATGACGAGATCGACCCAGCCGCGCACGCGGGCCGGCACCAGTTCCTGGATGGTCGAATTGATCGCGGTGTATTCGCCGCCGATGCCCATGCCGGTGAAGAAGCGGAAGACGATGAAGCTCCAGAAATTCCACGAGAACGCCGTCGCCGCGGTCGCGGCCAGATAGACGAAGAGCGTGATCGTGAAGAGCCTCTTGCGGCCGAGCCGGTCCGTCAGCCAGCCGAAGAACAGCGCGCCGAACACCGCGCCGGCGAGATAGGCCGCGCCGGCCATGCCGATTTCGGTGTTGGTGAAGCGTAGGATCGGGCTTTCCTTCAGCGCCCCGGAAACCGAACCCGCGAGCGTGACCTCGAGCCCGTCGAGGATCCAGGTGACGCCGAGCGCCACCACGACCAGCGTGTGGAACGGCGACCATGGCAGGCGGTCGAGCCGCGCCGGAATGTCGGTCTCGATGATGCCGGGGTCCGTGGTTCCTGGTTGTCGCACTATCCTGCTCCCTCGCCTGCGCGCCCGGGCGTCGCCCGCCCCGAACCGTCTCCGCCGATGTCCGGGAACAAAAAAGGCGGCGTCTCTCGACGCCGCCTCATGTCAGGCTAGCACGGAATCACCGCACGATCACCCGACGCGTGATCACCCGACGGCGACGGAACGGCGGACGGCGGCGCACGATCACCCGGCGGCGGACCACGACCGGCCGCCGCCGGCGGCGGGGCGGTCCGATCCGGACCGAGACCTGGTTGAAATCGGCGTCGGCCTGGTCAAGCGCCGCCTTCAGGGCGTCGTCGATCTCGCCGGCGGGCGCGATGGCGGCCTCGCCGGCCGACTGGGCGAACGCCGCGCCGGCGACGCTGGCGGCGGCGACGCCACCGAACAGGCTCATGACGAATGAACGTCTATTCATGTCTTCCTCCAGTAATTTCGGTTTGAAAAACCAGTAATGTCGACCCACGACGAGTTGCGCGGCTGAATGAGGCCACAACGCGGCGCTCCGATAACAGTCCATTCAGGAAAAGGTTCCCGTGCCGGTTTTTCCGGTTCTTAACCAGTCGTTCACCACGAGCCCGGCAAGAATTGCCGGGTCCGACGCTCCGGAAGCCGAAGCGCGGCGAAGGCGTTCGGGCGGTCTCGGGGAGCGGGTTGGTCGATGACCGATGTGACGGCGGCCGGCGGCGGTTTCGCGATGAACCGCGGCGCGATGGGCAAACTTCTCAACCGGCCCGATCTGTTCCTGGCGATCGGCGTCATGGGCATCCTGGTGGTGCTGATTTTTCCGCTGCCCGGCGTCGTCCTCGACATGCTGCTGGCGCTCTCGATCATCCTCTCGGTGCTGGTTCTGATGACGGCGCTGTTCATCGAGGAGCCGCTGGAGTTCTCCGCCTTCCCGACTGTGCTGCTGATCGTCACCATGCTGCGGCTGGCGCTCAATCTCGCCTCGACCCGGCTGATCCTGGCGCATGGGCACGAGGGCGGCGCGGCCGCCGGCCACGTCATCGAAGCCTTCGGCAATTTCGTGATGGGCGGCAATTTCGTGATCGGGGTGATCGTCTTCACCAGCCCTATCATCGTCAATTTCGTCGTCATCACCAAGGGTTCCG
>JAKFWE010000147.1 GCA_021732895.1 Allobosea sp.
AATGTCGATTATGCGTAGAGCGGGATTATGCGGAGCGTCGGTCTCTGAAGGCCGATTTTGTGCCGGTTCTGGCGGTTTTCACTCCACATAATCTCACGTTGAACTGCCGCGCGTCACGCATTGCCTACCTTAAGCGCGTGGCGATTTTGGCCTATGGTCGGCCGTGACGTGGCACGGTGAGAAGCAGGCAGATTTTGGCCCACGAGGGCGACGCTTCGGACGAAACAGGACGCATTCGGCAGCGCTTAGCTGCTTTGGATGCAGAACGGGTGGCGCTTGCGCGCGAACTGGAAACGCTTGAGCAAAAGCTGATCTCCGATCGCCTTATCGTCGAACGCTCCTCTTTTGCCGATGCCCTTGTTACGAACAACTCGCCGTCGACCGAGAAAGTCGAGCTGTTCCGCCGTCTGTTTGCCGGGCGCCCCGATGTTTTCCCAGTCCGGTGGGAAAACAAGAAAGCAGGCCGTTCTGGATATTCTCCCGCATGTTCCAACGAGTGGGCGAAGGGGATTTGCGGCAAGCCGAAGGTGAAATGCGGAGAATGCCCGCATCAGGCTTTCATCCCACCTTCCGGAGGCATCATCGAAAAGCATCTTCGCGGCGGCGATGCACGCTCGGGCGACTTTGTCGCCGGGGTGTACCCGTTGCTGCAAGACGAAACATGCTGGTTCCTTGCTGCCGATTTCGACAAAGAAAGCTGGGCCGACGATGCGAGGGCATTGCTGGACACCTGTCATGCAAAAGGAATTGGCGCCGCCTTGGAGCGATCGCGATCTGGGAACGGCGGGCATGTCTGGATATTCTTCGCCGAGCCCATTCCGGCCAAGATCGCTCGTCAGCTGGGGGCTGCCCTGATCACGGAGACGATGGAGAAGCGCCCCGAGATCGGCTTTGCATCCTATGATCGCTTCTTTCCCAATCAGGATACGATGCCGCTCGGCGGGTTCGGCAATCTGATCGCGCTTCCCCTGCAAAGGAAAGCCCGTGAGATCGGCAATAGCGTTTTTGTAGACAAGGCCTTGCAGCCCTACGATGACCAATGGGCATACCTGTCGTCTCTGCCGAGATTATCGGCAGACGCGGTCTTCAGGATAGCCGATGAGGCGGAACTGTCAGGTCGGGTCTTGGGCGTCCGCATGCCGGTCGATGACGACCATGCCGACGAGCCGTGGAAGATGTCGCCTTCACGTCGCAGCGAACCGCGACGCATAGACGCTGCGATCCCGCAAAGCATCGGCATCGTTGTCGCCGACCAAATCTACATTGACAGGGCAGAGATGCCGCCAGCCTTGATCACGCAGTTCATTCGTCTGGCGGCTTTCCAGAACCCGGAATTTTATCGCGCGCAGGCTATGCGCTTGCCGACCTTTGGCAAGCCTCGGGTCGTGTCATGCGCCGAGCTCTACGCGCAGCATGTCGCTTTGCCCCGAGGCTGCCTCGACGAGGCGATCGATCTCGTCAAAAGCCACGGCGCCGTTGCCAATGTGGACGATCACCGCGAAATCGGCACGGCGTTGCCTGCGGCCCTTTCCTTCCAAGGCGAGCTGCGGCGCCCGCAATCGAAGGCGTTCGATGCTCTTGTCGCCCACGACAACGGTGTGCTTGCCGCGACGACGGCCTTCGGCAAGACGGTTGTCGCCGCAGCCCTGATTGCGCACCGTGCCCGAAACACGCTCATCCTCGTCCACCGACGGGAACTGCTCGCTCAATGGGTGGAGCGCCTGAGTTCCTTTTTGAACATTGACCCGAAACAGATCGGAATTGTCGGGGGCGGGAAAAGAAAGCCGACCGGCATCATCGACGTGGCCCTCATCCAGAGCCTGGTGCGCAATGGGGACGTCGCAGATATCGTCGCAGATTATGGTCATCTGATCGTCGACGAATGTCATCATCTCTCCGCGACCAGCTTCGAGCTTGTCGCTCGGCGGTCGAAAGCGCGGTACGTGGTGGGTCTGTCCGCGACCGTCGCCCGAAAGGACGGGCATCATCCCATTATCTTCATGCAATGCGGCCCCGTTCGCCATCGGGTGGATGCAAGGGTCCAAGCCGCCGAGCGCGGCATTCGTCATCGTGCCCGCGACCGTTCGACGAAGTTCGAGTTGCCGGCGTCCCTGGCCTCGGTCGATCGTCCATCGATGCCCGCGATCTATGCGGCCCTGGCGCAGGACAGGGGTCGGAACGAACTGATCTTCGATGACGTGCTCAAATCGCTGGAAGCCAAGCGTTCGCCCCTCGTCCTGACGGAGCGAAAGGACCATCTCGATGATCTTCGGCAAAGGTTCTCGCCGTTCGTGAAGAATCTCGTGGTTCTGCGCGGCGGCATGTCCGCGAAGGATCGCAAGCAAGCCAATGCGGCATTGAATGTCGCTGACGACGATGAGCGCCTAATACTCGCGATAGGTCGCTATATCGGCGAAGGCTTCGATGATGCGCGGCTCGACACGCTGTTCCTGACGATGCCGATCGCGTGGAAGGGGACTTTGGCGCAGTATGTCGGCCGTCTGCATCGTCAGCATGATGGCAAGAGAGATGTCCTGGTCGTCGACTATGTGGACAACACCGTCCCTGTTCTGGACCGGATGGCTGCGAAGCGTCGCGCAGGTTACCGCGCGCTGGGCTATGTGATCGAGTAGTGGCGCCCCGCCGTTGAGCGGAGCGCCGCGGATCCGGTCAGCGCGACCAGATGAGCTTGTGCTCGCCCTTTTCGCCGGCGACCAGGCTGGCGTAGACCGGAGCCGTGAAGGAGGGGTCGTCGAGCTTG
>JAKFWE010000144.1 GCA_021732895.1 Allobosea sp.
GGCGCGCGCCGCGATCGGCCGCACGGCGCGGCGCACGCGCGGCCAGATCGTCGGGGCCGGCCGCGCGCTCTGGCCGTTCGGACGGGTGCGTGCGACGCGGCTGCTGTTTGCGCCCCACGACCTGCGCACGGCGGATCCGACGGCCGCCAGCGACATCTACGCCGGCTATTTCGCCTTCGCGGGACGCACCCACAAGACGCACGGCCAGTCGCCCTTCGACAGCGAGCCGCCGAGCGATGCCTGGGCCGAGGTTCTCCACGGTTTCGGCTGGCTGCGCCACATGCGCGCGGCCGACACCGCCATCGCCCGCGCCAACGCCCGCGCGCTGGTCGACGACTTCATCGCCGGGCGTCGCGATCGCCATGGCGTCGCGCGGCGGCCGGTCGTCGCGGCGCGGCGGCTGATGTCGTTCCTGTCGCATTCCCCGCTTCTGCTGGAGGGGGCCGACCACGCCTTCTACGAGCGCTTCCTGCGCCATGTCGCGCTGCTGACGAGCCGCCAGATCCTGGCGCTGTCGGGGGCCGTCGAGGGCGTCGCGCGGCTGCAATGTCTGATCGCGGTCACCTTCGCCGCGATCTGCATCGAAGGCCAGGAGCGGCGGCTGAAGCGCTACGAGGCGGATCTCAGCGATGAACTCGACCAGCAGATCCTGCCCGATGGCGGACATGTCAGCCGCAACCCGCGAATCCTGATCGAACTCCTGCTCGACCTGCTGCCGTTGCGCGAAACGCTGTCGGCGCGCGGCCTCGAGCCGCCGCGCAGCGTGATCATGGCGATCGAACGGATGATGCCGCATCTGCGCCTGTTCCGGCACGGCGACGGGGCGCTCGCCCTGTTCAACGGCATGAGCGTCACCCCGCCCGACCTGATGGCGACGCTCGCCGCCTATGACGACGCCAGGGCGGGGCCGATCGTCCACGCCGCGTATTCCGGCTATGACCGGCTCAACGCCGGCGCCAGCGCCGTCGTGATCGACGCCGGCGCGCCGCCGCGCGGCGCCCATTCGGTCGAGGCGCATGCCGGCTGCCTCGCCTTCGAGTTCTCCAGCGCCGCCCAGCGCATCGTACTCAATTGCGGCGCCAGCCGCTTCGGCACGCCGGAACTGCGGCTGGCGGCGCGCAGCACCGCCGCCCACTCGACCGTGACGCTGGCGGACCGTTCCAGCGCCGCTTTCGGCCTCGTGCTCGGCGAGCACCGCATCGTCGCCGGCCCGAAGGACGTGCGCGTCGCCCGGCAGGAGAGCGAGGACGGCCATGAATGGGTCGGCAGCCATGACGGCTATCGCCGCCGGCTCGGCGCGGTGCACACGAGGCGTCTGCTGCTCGCCCTCAACGGCGGCGAACTGGTCGGCGAGGATGAATTCACGCTGTCCGGCGCGCCCTCGTCGCTGCCGGCCGTCGCGCGCTTCCATCTCCACCCGGCCGTGCGGCCGAGCCTGATCCGCGAGGGCGAAGGCGCCTTGCTGGCGCTGCCCTCGGGCGAGGTCTGGGCCTTCGAGGCCTCCGGGCTGAAGGTCGCGATCGAGGACAGCATCTTCCTCGCGGCTGCCGATGGCCGGCGGCGCACCGAGCAGATCGTCGTCGTGTTCGACGCCGTCGCCATGCCGCAGATCGCCTGGCGCTTTTCCCGGCTCGGAACCGCGCCGCGCGGCGGGCGCCGCGAGGCGGCGGAGCAGGACGGCGGATCCGCATACTGACGAGGTCGGCCGCGGGGCCGAAGACGGCTCTGCTTTGCTTCCCCGCCCGCGCGTGATAGGGGCGCGGCTTCCGGCCCCGATCAGATTCCAGCGGACCCGACCTGATGCCGACAGAGCTTCGCCGCGTCGAACGCGCGCTTCTTTCCGTTTCCGACAAGACCGGGCTGATCGACTTCGCCCGGGCGCTGGACCGGCTGGGCGTGGCGCTGGTCTCGACCGGCGGCACCGCCAGGGCGATAGCGGAAGCGGGGCTGGCGGTGACCGACGTCTCCGATCTGACCGGCTTTCCCGAGATGATGGACGGGCGGGTCAAGACGCTGCATCCCAAGGTGCATGGCGGGCTTCTGGCGGTCCGTTCGCACCCCGAGCATCAGGCGGCGATGCTGGGGCACGGCATCGCGCCGATCGACCTGCTCGTCGTCAATCTCTACCCGTTCGAGGCGACTGTGGCCGCCGGCAAACCGCATGACGACTGCATCGAGAACATCGACATCGGGGGGCCGGCGATGATCCGCGCCGCCGCCAAGAACCACCACGACGTCGCCGTCGTGGTCGAGACCAGCGACTACGCCGCCGTTCTGGCCGATCTCGCGGCGCATCGCGGCGCGACGACCCTGGCTCTGCGTCGCAGACTGGCGCAGAAGGCCTATGCCCGCACCGGCGCCTATGACGCGGCGATCTCGAACTGGTTCGCCGCCGAACTCAAGGACGACGCCCCTGCCTTCCGCGCGCTTGGCGGCAGCCTCGCCGAGGCGCTGCGGTATGGCGAGAACCCGCACCAGTCGGCCGCCTTCTACCGCACGCCGGAGAACCGCCCCGGCGTCGCCACGGCCCGTCAGGTTCAGGGCAAGCAGCTTTCCTACAACAACATCAACGACACCGACGCCGCTTTCGAATGCGTCGCGGAGTTCGATCCGGCCGAGCCGGCCTGCGTCATCGTCAAGCACGCCAACCCCTGCGGCGTCGCGGTCGCCGGCTCGCTGGCCGAGGCCTATTAACGGGCGCTGGCCTGCGACCCGGTCTCGGCCTTCGGCGGCATCGTCGCGCTCAACCGCCGTATCGACG
>JAKFWE010000442.1:0-2095 GCA_021732895.1 Allobosea sp.
TCGAAGACTACCGCATCCCGGCGGACCGGCTGATCGGCGGCGTCGAGGGGCAGGGCCTGCAGGCGGCGCTCGGCGGGCTCGAGCTCGGCCGCATCAACGTCGCCGCGCGCGGCTGCGGGCTCGCCTCGGCGGCGCTGAAGGACTCGGTGCGCTATTCCCAGATCCGGAAGACCTTCGGCAAGCCGATCTGCCAGCATCAGGCGATCCAGCTCAAGCTCGGCGAGATGGCGACGCGGCTGCAGGCGGCGCGCCTGCTCACCTACGACGCCGCGCGCGCCTATGACGGCGGCGAGCGCTGCGACATGGAGGCCGGCATGGCGAAGTACTTCGCCTCCGAGGCCGCGGTCGAGAACAGCCTGGAGGCGATGCGCATCCATGGCGGCTACGGTTACTCCAAGGAATATGACGTCGAGCGCTACTATCGCGACGCGCCGCTGATGTGCATCGGCGAGGGCACCAACGAAATCCAGCGCATGATCATCGCCAAGGAGCTGATCGCGAGGAACCCGGCGTGAGCGCGCAGCCGGCCGGGCTGCCGCTCGCCGGCGTGCGCATCCTCACCGTCGAGCAATACGGCGCCGGCCCCTTCGCCAGCCTCTATCTGGCCGATATGGGCGCGGACATCGTCAAGATCGAGCCGCCGCCGGCCGGAGCCGAACCCGGCGGCGACGCCTCGCGCCGGAGCGGCCCGTATCGTCTCGGTCCCGGCGACAGCCTTTTCTTCCAGGCTTTCAATCTCGGCAAGAGGAGCCTCGCGCTCGATCTGAGGGCTCCCAGGGGACGCGCCGTCTTCTCCCGCCTGGCTGCCGAGGCAGACGCGGTGCTCAACAATCTTCGCGGCGACCAGCCGGAGAAGCTCGGCCTGACCTATGCGGCGCTTTCGCCGATCAAGCCGGCGCTCGTCTGCGCCCATCTCTCGGGCTATGGCCGCAGCGGCTCGCGCGCGGGCTGGCCGGCCTATGACTACCTGGTTCAGGCTGAAGCCGGCTTTCTCGACGTCACCGGAGAGCCCGGCGCTCCGCCGACCCGGATGGGGCTCTCGATCGTCGATTATCTCAGCGGCGTGACGATGGCCTTCGCCCTGACGGCGGCGCTGCTGGGAGCGGCGCGCAGCGGGCGCGGCCGCGACGTCGACGTCTCGCTCTTCGACGTCGCCCTGCACCAGCTCACCTATCCGGCGGTCTGGCACCTGAACGAGGGCGGCGCGATCGAGCGGCGGCCGCGCTCGGGCCATCCGGTCATCGTGCCTTGCGAGCTCTTCCCGACCGCCGATGGCTGGCTTTATGTGATGTGCGTGCTGCCGAAATTCTGGCGCGCCTTCTGCGACGCGCTGGGGCTCGCCGGGCTGCCGGACGACCCGCGTTTCGCAAGCCCCGAGGCGCGGCTCGTCAACCGCGACGCGCTCATCGCGCTGATCGACCCCGTCATGCGGCGGGCTGCGACGCTGGACTGGATGGGCCGGCTCGCAGGCGAAGTCCCTGCCGCGCCGGTGCTGACCCTGCCCGAGGCGCTGGCCAACCCGTACCTCGCCGAAAGCGGCGCGATCGGCGCGTATGACCACCCCCTGCGCCCGGGAATTCGCGCCATGGTCAATCCGATCCGACTCGACGGCGCGCGGCTTCCGGTCAGGCCGGGTCCCGCGCTCGGGCAGGACAGCTACGCGGTGCTGGCGGCGGCCGGGCTTTCTCCAAACGAGATCGCGGCCCTGCGGCGGGAGGGGGTCGTCGCATGAAGCTCGCGGGCCTGCGTGTTCTCGATCTCTCGCTGTTCCTGCCCGGCCCGTATCTAACTCAGGTGATGGCCGATCACGGCGCGGAGGTGATCAAGATCGAGCCGCCCGCCGGCGAGCCGGTGCGCCAGCTCGGCTACCGGGCCGGCGGCGAGAGCGTCTGGTTCCGCAACACCCATCGCGGCAAGAAGAGCGTCGTCATCGACCTGAAGCGCGAGGAGGACCGGCAGGACTTCTTCGCCCTGACGGAAACGGCCGACGTGATGGTCGAGGCGTTCCGCCCCGGCGTCGTCGATCGGCTCGGCATCGGCTATGAGGCCGTCGCGGCCCTCAATCCCGGCATCGTCTACGCCTCGATCTCGGCAT
>JAKFWE010000442.1:2105-2749 GCA_021732895.1 Allobosea sp.
GCGCATGACCTCGCCGTCGAGGCGCTGGCGGGCGTGGTCAGCCTCAATCTCGGCCAGGACGGGCGGCCGACGAACCCGCATGTCCCGATCGCCGACGCCACCGCCTCATTGCTCGCGCTGTCGGGCATCCTGATGGCGCTGCTGCGCCGGCAGACCACCGGGCGCGGCGATTACCTCGACGTCGCCATGCTGGATGCGACGCTGTCCTGGCTGCCGAACGCCACCGGCGCGCTCTTCGCCGAGGATCGTCCGCCCGTCGCCGCCGACGAGCGGCAATGGGGCGGCGGCTCGTTCTACCGCATTTACGAAACGGCGGACGGACGTCATGTGGCGCTAGGCGGCAGCGAGCACAAATTCGTCGAGACGCTGCTCGAGGCGCTCGGCCGGCCCGATCTGATTCCGGCCGCCTCGGGTCCGCCCGGGCCGACGCATGGCCCTGTCATCGTCTTCCTGAGCGAGACCTTCCGCAGCCGCAGCCGGGCCGAGTGGGAGGATTGGTTCGTCGGCCGCGACGTCTGTTTCGCGCCGGTGCTCGATCTCAAGGAGGCGTTCGCGCGCCCGCAGGTTGCGGCGCGCGAGATGCTGGTGCGCGACGGGGAGGGCAATCTGCATATCGGCCTGCCGCTCAAGTTCCGCGACGAGCC
>JAKFWE010000494.1 GCA_021732895.1 Allobosea sp.
CGCCCATCACGGCGTCGCCCTGGCGGAGTTGGCCGAGGCCAATGGCGTCGCGCTCGCCTTCGAGGCCTCCTCGGCCGGCGGCATCCCGGTCGTCAAGACGCTGCGCGAGGCGCTGGCCGGCAACACCGTCACGCGGCTGTCGGGCATCCTCAACGGCACCTGCAACTATATTCTGTCGCGCATGGAGCTGGAGGGCCTGACCTTCGAGGCCTGCCTGAAGGATGCGCAGCGGCTGGGCTATGCCGAGGCCGACCCCGGTTTCGACGTCGACGGCTTCGACACGGCCCATAAGCTGGCCATCCTGACCAGCCTTGCATTCGGCACGAAGATCGACTCCGAAGCGATTCATGTCGAAGGCATTTCGGCGATCACGCCGCTCGACCTGAAGATGGCCGACGAGCTCGGCTACCGGATCAAGCTGCTCGGTGTCGCCGAGCGGACGAAGACCGGCATCGAGCAACGCGTGCATCCGACCATGGTGCCGAAGACATCGGCCATCGCGCAGGTGATGGGCGTCACCAACGCCGTCGCCATCGACGCCGACGCGGTGCGCGAGATCACGCTGCTCGGCCCCGGCGCCGGAGGCGACCCGACCGCGTCCGCCGTGGTCGCCGACCTCGCCGACGTCGCGCGCGGCACGGCGGGGCTGCCCTTCGGCCTGCCGGTGGCGCGGCTGGAGACGCCGATCCGCGCGCCGATGCAGCGCCATGAGGGCGGCTACTATATCCGGCTCGCCGTCGCGGACAGGCCGGGCGCGGCCGCCGCGATCGCCACCAGGATGGCGGAGGCCGACATCTCGCTGGAGAGTATCGTGCAGCGCCGTTCGCCATCGGCCGCCTTGCAGGACCCGGCGGGACGTTCCGGCGCGCCCGTGCCGGTCGTGCTGATCACCTACGCCACCGGCGAAGCCGCGATCCGCGCGGCGCTGGAGCGGGTTTCGGCCGACGGCCACATCGCCGAGCCGCCGCAGGTGATCAGAATAGAACGACAATAGGCGAGTGGCGGTCGCGCCGATGCGACAACCCATCGCCATCGACCGACCCAGGGAGCCTACATGTCCATCGACCTCCGGATCTCTCCAGACCAGATCATCGAGCGCTATCTCTCGATGGAGCTCGTGCGCGTCACCGAGCGCGCTGCGGTCGCCGCTGCGACGCTTCGCGGGCACGGCGACGAGAAGGGCGCCGATCAGGCCGCGGTCGACGCCATGCGTCGCGAGCTCAACCGGCTGCCGATCGACGGCGAGATCGTCATCGGCGAGGGCGAGCGCGACGAGGCCCCGATGCTGTTCATCGGCGAGAAGGTCGGCAACAGGCAGGGCCCCAAGGTCCACATCGCCGTCGATCCGCTCGAGGGCACCACGCTTTGCGCCAAGGACATGCCCGGCGCGATCGCGGTAATGGCGATGGCCGGGGCAGGGCAGTTGCTCTATGCGCCCGACGTCTACATGGACAAGATCGCGATCGGCCCCGGTTACGCCAGGGGCGTGGTCGATCTCGACGCCACTCCCGTCGAAAACATTCAGGCTCTGGCGAGGGCCAAGGGCTGCAAGCCGCATGAGATCAGCGTCCTGATCATGGACCGCCCGCGCCACGCCGAGCTGATCGCCGCCGTGCGCAAGACCGGCGCCTCGATCCGCCTGATCACCGACGGCGACGTCGCCGGCGTGATCCTGTGCACCGAGCCGGAGAAGACGGGCATCGACCTCTATCTCGGCATCGGCGGCGCGCCGGAGGGAGTGCTGGCGGCGGCGGCGCTGCGCTGCGTCGGCGGCCAGATGCAGGGGCGGCTGATCCTCGACACCGAGGAGAAGCGCAAGCGCGCCCACGGCATGGGCGTGCTCGACCCGGCCAGGAAATACGACATGTCGGAAATGGCGTCGGGCGACGTCATCGTCTGCGCCACCGGCGTCACCGATGGCGGCATGCTGTCTGGCGTGCGCTTTGGTCCCGACATCATCGAGACGGAAACGATCGTCTACCGCTCGATCACCGGCACCACGCGCCGGATATTCGGCGAGCATCGGCAGTTCGACAAGTTCGGTCTCGCATAATCGGCCTCTCCCGGGACCGGCTGTCGGACAAAACAAAACCGGCGCTGGAACAGCGCCGGTTGCTGTCGCGAACTTCGGCGGCCGGCAGGCCCGCCGCGATCAGGTCGCGGGCGCGAACTTCACCGTGCAGCCATAGGCTTTGGTGGTCGCCTGCGAAACCGGCTTGCCGGCCTTCAGCTCGGCCATCGCCTGGCGGACGTAGCTCTTCGCGTCCTTCAGGCTGGACACGCTGGCGGACGGCTTGTCGTCGATCGCGCCGGCATAGGCGAGCACGCCCTTGCCGTCGATGATGTACATGTGCGGCGTCGTCTGCGCGCCGTAGAGGCGCCCCATCGTGCTTTTCGGATCGAGCAGCACCGCGCTCGGCGCCGCATTGCGCTTCACCGTCAGTTCTTTCGCCTCGGCGGCCTCGACATGGCCCTGCTCGTCGGGCGCCGAGGAGATCACGGTCAGCCAGACCGCGCCGTCCTGCGTCATGTCCCGTTGCAGCGTCTGCATGGTGTTGCTGGTGTAGTGCTTGCGGACATAGGGGCAGTCATGGTTCGACCATTCGAGGATGACGGTCTTTCCGGCGAACTCGGACAGTGTCCGGGTCCTGCCGTCGGCGTCGATCGCCTGGAAAGCCGGCGCCGGCGCGCCGACCCGGGGCGCGCCCTGAGCAGCGGCCTGGCCGGCGCCGAAGACG
>JAKFWE010000056.1 GCA_021732895.1 Allobosea sp.
TGCATCTCCATGCCCGTCGGCGCCTATGTGCCGGATTTCGAGGGCGTGGCCGGGCAGGCGCAGGCTTTGGCGGAGTGCGAGGCAAGGCAGGCGCCGGCGGCTGGCGCAGGCGCGGCCCGGCCAGAGGCGTTCGCGGCGCGGTCGCCAGCGCCGCCGGCCGCCGACGGCGCGGCGTCGCGTCGCTGGGTCATGGCCGTGGCGGCGGCGCTCGTCATCGGCCTCGCGGCGCTGTTCGGCTGGCTCGCGCTCGGCTCGCGCCCGACGCCCGGGAGGGCCGGGATCGCGCCGACGCAGGCGGAGCTCACGGTGGAGGCGGTGCGGCAGGCCAGGGCCGGCGCGCCGGCGCATTTGCCGGTCGTCGTTCTGACGCTGACCGAAAACGCGACCGAACCGGCGCTCACGCAGATGACGCGCGACTTCGCTCGCCTGCTCGTCGATGTGCTGGCGCGTTTCGACGACATGATCGTCGTCCTCGCTCTCGGCGACGGCGGCGTGGTCGGCGCGGCGGACTACGCCTTCGAGATGAGCGCCACGAAGGTCGGCGACGTGACCGAAGGTTTCGGGCGGCTGCGATCCCTGAAGGACGACCGGATCGTATGGAGCACCTCCACCAGCCGCAACCTTCAGCCGGGCGGCGACGCCTCGCAACTGCAGGAGGTGGCGCGCCGGCTGGCGATCCGCCTGGCCGAGCCTTTCGGCATCATCCAGGCCGATTTCCGGCAGAACTCGCCATCGCCGGTCGTGACCTGCCTGTTCAAGGCGTTCAACTTCCGGCGCACAATGCTGGCGAAGGACCATCTCGCGGCGCGCACCTGCATCGAGGCCGTCATCGAGCAGGACCCCGGCTTTCATCCGGCCTGGTCGCAACTCGCGCTGCTGATCCTCGACGAGTACAGCTCCGGCCTCAATCCGCAGCCCGGTCCGCCGCTCGACCGCGCGCTCAGCGCGGCGCTGACGGCGGTCAGGCTCGCGCCCTCGAGCGCGCGCGCCCGGCAGGTCATGATGGACGTCCAGTTCGCGCGGGGCGCCGTCGCGGATGCGATCCGGTCCGGCCAGGAGGCCATCGGCCAGAACCCCTACGATCCCGACATCATGGCCGACCTTGGCGCGCGCTATGTCCAGTTGAACCGGCCGGCGGAGGGCCTTCCCCTGCTGCGGCGGGCCGTCGAACTCAGCGCCGGCCGGCCGCCCTGGTACGATTTCTTCGCCTTTCTGGCGGCGCATCTGCTCGGCGCCGACAAGGAGGCCGGGTCGCACGCAACGAACCTGCTCGCCGACGAAAGCCTGCTCAGCCTGCTCGGTCGGGCGCTTGCCCACGCCAAAGCCGGCGAGGAGGCGATGGTCGTGTCGTTGCTCGCGCTCCTTGCGAAGCGGCATCCTCTTTTGCCCGCCGATGCGCGCCTCTATCTCGGCAGAAGGGGCTTCAGCGACGCCGTGATCGACCGCATCCTGCTCGATCTCGGGCCGGCGGGCCGGCGAGCCGTGGGGCTCCGCTGACACGGCGCGGCCATCCACCGAAATCGCGCCGTCGCCGCCGCGTCGCCCCCGGCCGGCCTCGCAACCGCGCCGGCGGATGCGTTACTCTGCGGCGTCGTCTGTGATTCGCCGCCTGTTCGAGCATGACAATCCGGAAAACGTGACCGCCGCCTTGGCACCCCGCGCATGACAGCTCCGCATCCCCTGACCAGCGCGGCCATCGGCCTGTGCGCAGGCGCGGCGTCCGCGTTCCTCCTTCCGGGCGAGCCGGGCGCCGCGCTCGGCCTGCTTCTCGGGGGCGCCGGGCTTTCGGTCTCGATCCTGTTGCTGGAGCGCCGCGCCGCCGGTGCGCGCGAGCAGGCGCTGGCGGCGATCGGCGAGGTCAAGATCCGGCTCGCGGCCAATGCGATCAGGCTCGACGCGCTGGTGCAGCGCGTCGATCAGATGCCGATGCGCGAGGCCGACGCAGCGCCGGCGCGCGCGTCGATCAACGAACTGACCGCCGAGGTCGGGCTGCTCGGCGATCTCATTCAGCAGGTCGCGACCACGCTGGCCGATCACGACGAACAGCTTTCGGCGCAGGCGCGCCGCGCCTCATCGACGTCCGCCGCCCCCGAAATCCGCGTCGCCCCGCCCGTCGAGGCGCAGCCGCGCGCCGACGAGCGCGCCAGAGCTCTCGAGGAGAGCCGCATCGCGGCCCTCTCGGAGCGCGAGAGCCGCGCGGCGGAGGCGCGCGCCGCGACGATCAGCGCGGCGCTCGCCGCCGGCAGCATCGAGGTTCACCTTCAGCCCGTCGTGCAACTGCCGCAGCGGCGCACGCGCGGCTACGAGGCGCTGGTGCGGCTGCGGCTCGATGAATCGACCTTGCTCTTGCCGGGTCAGTTTCTCGCGATCGTCGAGGAGCGCGGCTTCGGGCCGACGCTCGATGCGCTCGTGCTGACCCGGGCGCTGGCGATCGCGCGCCATCTCGGCGGCAAGGAAGGCGGCCTGTTCGTCTCCTGCAATTTCAGCGCGGCGACCTGGAGTTCGTCCAAGGCGCTGGCGACGCTGGCGCGCATCCTCGAAAAATACCGCGAGCATGCCGGTCATCTGGTGATCGAGACGCCGCAGCGGGTGTTCCGCGCGCTGGAGCCGGCGAGCCTCGGCCTGCTCGGCGCGATGTCGGCCAACGGCGTGCGCTTCGCGCTCGATCAGGTCGTCGATCTCAGGCTAGATCCGGCGG
>JAKFWE010000060.1 GCA_021732895.1 Allobosea sp.
AGCCATAGCGTCATGGCCACGATTGGCCTGCTCGCCGGCAATGGCGAGGCCACGGGTTCGATCCGCTATCGCGGCGTGGAGTTGCTTGGCCTGAAGCCGGCCGCGCTGAACGCCTATCGCGGCCGCAAGCTCGCGATGATCTTCCAGGAGCCGATGACCTCGCTCGATCCGCTGTTCCGGATCGGTCATCAGATCGCCGCGCCGCTGCGGCGGCATCAGGGTCTTTCGCGCAGGCAGGCGCGGGCGCGGGCGCTCGAACTGCTGGAACTGGTCAGTATCCCGCAGCCCGAAACCCGGCTCGATTCCTACCCGCACGAGCTTTCGGGCGGTCAGCGCCAGCGCGTCATGATCGCGATGGCGCTCGCCAACGACCCCGACATCCTGATCGCCGACGAGCCGACGACGGCGCTCGACGTCACCATCGAGGCGGAAATCCTGGCGCTGATCGCCGATCTGCGAAAGCGGCTCGGCATGGCGGTGATCCTGATCAGCCATGATCTCGGGCTGGTGCGACGCTACGCCGAGCGCGTCCATGTCATGAAGGATGGCGTGGTGGTCGAAAGCGGGCCGACCGGGGCGCTGTTCGCGGCCCCGGCCCATCCCTATACGCGCCTGCTGCTGGGCGCCGAGCCCGAAGGGCGCAAGGCGCCGCCAGCCGCTGACGCGCCGATCCTGCTCGAGGCGAAAGGGCTGCGCGTCAGCTACGATCTCTCGCGCGGCTTCCTGAAGCGGCGCACCATGACGCTGCACGCCGTCGACGGCGTCGATCTGACGCTCAGGCGCGGCCAGACCATCGGCATCGTCGGCGAATCCGGCTCGGGGAAATCGACGCTCGGCAAGGCGGTGCTCCGCCTGATCCCGGCCTCGGGAACGGTGCGCTTCGAGGACAGGGCGCTGACGCAGCTGGACAAGGCTGCGATGGCCCCGCTGCGCAAGAGTCTCCAGGCGGTGTTCCAGGATCCCTATGGCTCGCTCTCGCCGCGGCTCACGGTCGGCGAAATCGTGGCTGAAGGGTTGCTGGTGCACGCGACGCATCTGACGCGGGCGCAGCGGGACGCGCGCGCGGCGGAGGCGCTGGCGGAGGTCTCGCTCGATCCCGCCTTGCGCAACCGCTATCCGCACGAATTTTCCGGCGGCCAGCGCCAGCGCATCGCGATCGCGCGGGCGATGATCCTGCATCCGGCCCTGGTGGTGCTGGACGAGCCGACCTCGGCGCTCGACCGCACCGTGCAGAAGAGCATCGTGGCGCTGCTCAAGGACCTGCAGACGCGTCACGACCTGGCCTATCTCTTCATCAGCCACGATCTCGCCGTGGTGCGCGCCATGGCCGACTGGATCATGGTGATGAAGGACGGGCGCGTGGTCGAGGAGGGACCGTGCGAGACGATCTTCGCCGCGCCGAGGGCAGACTATACGCGCCGGCTGGCGGCGGCCGCGATCAAGCACGCGCCTTCGCCGTGAACCGCGTCATCCCGGGAGCAGCGAAGCGGCGACCCGGGATCCATGCCTGAGCGGCGACGATTGGCGCTCAGGCATGGATCCCGGATCGGCGCGGCTTCGCCGCTTGTCCGGGACGACGGGTCGCGGCGTGAAAGATCGCTATCGGGTCTTCCCGAGCACGTCAGGGTTCATCACCCGGATCGGCCTGCCGTCGAGGAAGGCCAGCGCGTTCTCGATGCTCTCGCCGTAATACTCGGCGAAGACCGGCGCGGCCGAATAGCCCAGATGCGGCGTCAGCACGACATTGGGCAGCGCCCTGATCGGGTGGTCGGCCGGCAGCGGCTCCTTGCCGTAGACGTCGAGCGCGGCCCGGATCGCGCCGGCCTGGAGGCGCGCCAGCAGCGCCGCCTCGTCGACCAGCGGCCCGCGCGCGGTGTTGACGAGGCAGGCGCCGCGCTTCATCGCGGCGAGCTCGGCGTCGCCGACGACGCCTCGGGTCCGGTCCGACAGGACCAGATGCAGCGAGACGAAGTCGCTGGTGGCGAACAGCTCGGCCTTGTCGACCAGCGTCGCGCCCTGCGCCTGCGCCGTCTCGGCGGTGAGGTTCTGGCTCCACGCCACGACCTCCATGTCGAAGGCCGCGGCGTAGCGTGCGACGCGGCCGCCGAGCTTGCCGAGCCCGACGATTCCGAGCCGCTTGCCGGCGACGACCTGGCCCGGCGACAGGCCCGCATGCCAGCCGCCGCGCTTCATCAGCGCGTCGGCCTGGCCGAGATCGCGGGCGCTGGCGAGGATGAGCCCGAAGGCGAGTTCGGCCGTCGCGGCCCCGACCTGGGTCCCGCCGGTGTTGCTGACGACGACGCCATGCGCCGTGCAGGCGGCGAGGTCGAGCGTCACCGTGCGCGGCCCGGTCTGCGCCAGCAGCCGCAGCTTCGGCAGCCGCGCCACCAGCGACGCCCCGAAGACCGTGCGCTCGCGCATCGGGATGACGATCTCGGCGTCGGCGAGCGCGGCGGCGACCGCCTCCTCGCTGGCGAAAGCCTCGCTCAGGAAGCGAACCTCCGCGCGCGCCTCCAGCGCCGACCAGTCGGCGACGGCGCGGGCGAGATTCTGGCTGTCGTCGAGGACGACGACGAGGGGACGGCTCATCGGTGCTCCATGGAAAGGGGCGCGTCAGTCGGGCTTGATGCCGTTCTCGCGCACCACGTCGCCCCAGATTTTCATCTGGCCGGCGAAGAAGTCGCGGAAGGCTTCGGGC
>JAKFWE010000384.1 GCA_021732895.1 Allobosea sp.
GGGGGTGTCCGGCCCCAGCTGCGGAACCTGCGGCAGCGTCCGCCCGCGCGTGTCGCTGGTGGTGACGGCGGCGATGTTGACGACCGCCGGCATGACGCGATCGACGAGGTCGGCGAGCGAGGCCTGGCCCGTCAGCACCGGCGGCGGCGCGGCCGTCTGCGCCTGGAGCGTGGTCGGAGAGAGCAGCAGCGGCAGACAGGCGACGCCGGCGGCGAGCGCGATCCGCAGGGAAGCAGGAACCGAGTTGAGTGCCATCAGGAACCTCGTGACGAAGCGGGCCGACAGGAACGGCCCGAAAGCTGGCCGTCAGAATGAACGCCGAATTGCGGCGGAAGGGCGACGCACGATCGCGTCATCGCACCACACGCATGATGAGCCGGCCAGTCTGGCATCAGCCGTCGCCGCGCACCAGCCAGACGAGCGCGACGCCGAGCACCGCCGAGCCGATCCCGATCAGCCGCATGCGCTCCACCGGCGTCTCGGCGGCGCTGCGCAGCGCCTCCTTGGCGAGACCGGGAATCGCGGCGAACAGGATGCCTTCGATCGCGAAAACAAGCCCGAGCGCCGCGACGAAATCAAGCATGACGCGACGCCCGCTCTCCCATCAGGGCGAGGTCGCGGCCGGCGCGGGAGGAACGGCCGGGCTGGCCGCCGCCGGCCGGCTGGCCGATCCGTTGAAGAACCGGAAGAACGGCGAATCCGGCGAGAGCACCATCCGCGTGTCGCCGGACTTGATGCTCGCCTCATAGGCCTGCATCGAGCGGTAGAACGCGAAGAACTCGGGGTCCTTGCCGAAGGCTTCGGCGAAGACGCGGTTGCGCTCGCCCTCGCCCTCGCCGCGCACCTCGTCGGAGCGGCGCTGCGCCTCGGCGACGATCACGGTGGAGTCCCTGTCGGCGCGCGCCCGGATTTCCTGCGCCTGCTGGGCGCCGAGCGCGCGGGCTTCGGCCGCCTCGCGCTGGCGCTCGGTCTGCATGCGCTGGAAGATCGCCTGCGAGTTCGCCGCCGGCAGATCGACGCGGCGCAGGCGCACATCGACGACCGTCATGCCGAAGCGCGTCGCCTCGCGGTTCACATCGTCGCGAATGCGGTTCATCAGCCGCGCCCTGTCGGTGCGCACCATCGCCGTGAAGGTCGCCTCCGCCAGCACCGAGCGAACCTGGCCGTTGACGATCGAGGCGAGCTGCGAATTGGCGCGGGGGATGCTGTTGACCGCCTGATAGAAACGCAGCGGGTCCGAGATGCGGTAGCGCGTGAACGCATCGACCACGAGCCGCTTCTGGTCGGAGGCGATGATTTCCTGCGCCGGCAGATCGAGATCGAGGATGCGGTTGTCGAGCAGCGTGACCTGCTCGAACGGCGCCGGCAGCTTGAGATAGAGCCCCGGCGTGGTGACGACGCTGCGCACCGCGCCGAAGCGCAGCACGAGCGCCGACTGCGTCTGCTGCACCACGAAGGTCGCGGCGTAGAACACGATCGCCGCGACGGCGATGACCGCGATGACGGCGATTCGGACGATCGAGCCGGTCATCGCACCGCTCCGGTCTGGGCCGCGCCGCGGCGCGGCGCGAGCTGGTCGAGCGGCAGATAGGGCACGACGCCCTGGCCGCCGCTGTTCTGGTCGAGGATGATCTTGTCGGTGCCGCCCATGACGCGCTCCATCGTCTCGAGGAAGAGACGCTCTCGCGTCACGCCCGGCGCGTTGCGATACTGCTCGTAGACCGCGTTGAAGCGGCTGGCCTGACCCAGCGCCTCGGCGACCGTCTGCTCCTTGTAGGCCTCGGCCGACTGGATGAGCTGGGCGGCGCGGCCGCGCGATTCCGGCACGACCCGGTTGGCGTAGGTCTCGGCCTCGTTGCGGAGGCGCTCCTGGTCGGCGCGCGCCGCCTGGACGTCGCGGAAGGCGTCGATGACCTGCTGCGGCGGATCGACCTTCTGGAGCTGGACCAGCCGGATCTGCACGCCGGCGTTGTAGCCGTTCAGCGTCTCCTGCATGAGCTGGCGCACCTCGGTCTCGATCTGGGCGCGATCGGTCGTCAGCACGGGCTGGATGTTGCGCCGGCCGATGATCTCGCGCATCGCGCTCTCCGCCACCGCCTTCACCGTTCCGGGGGGGTCCTGGATGTTGAAGACGTAATTCTCGGGCGCGGCCGGATCGATCTGCCACTGCACGATCACGTCGATGTCGACGATGTTCTCGTCGCCGGTCAGCATCAGGCTCTCTTCGATCACGTCGCCCTGGCGCGAGGTGCGCACGGCGTCGACGGTGCGGAAGCCGACTTCCGTGGTGACGACGTTGGTGACCTGCGGCTTGATCACGGCGCCGATCGGGTAAGGCCAGTTGTAGTTCAGGCCCTCGCCGGTCTTGCCGACATATTTGCCGAAACGCATGTTGAGGCCGACCTCGTTGGGGCGCACCACATACCAGCCGGTCAGAAGCCAGATCACGACCAGCGCGAGCAGTCCGAGCACGATGCCGCGTCCGCCGAGATTGCCCCCCGGCATCAGGTTCTTCAGCCGGTCCTGACCACGCCGGAGAATGTCCTCGAGGTCGGGCGGCGAATTGCCGCCGCCTGAGCCGCCGCCCCAGGGCCCGCCGCCGCCGCCACCGCCGCCGCGCTGGCCCCAGGGCCCGCCGCCGCCGCTGCCGCAGCCATTGTTCCCGCCGCTCTGGTTGATCCAAGGCATAAGCGCGCC
>JAKFWE010000027.1 GCA_021732895.1 Allobosea sp.
GCTTCGTGCTTGGCACGCACGCCCTCACCACAGGGCCGTTCGGCGAGGCCTATACCTGTCTGCCCCAGCCAGACGTCGCGCTCGACGCCGCGTTTAACGCCGCCATCCGTCTCCTCCCGGAGAGCCTCTATGACGGCGAGCCGGAAGCGGTCGATCTCGACGACGGGGAAGCGTCGGACGTTGATCTCGTTCTCCCGCACGAGACGCGCATCCGCGAGGGCAGTTACTTCGTCGACACACGCCGCGGGCTGATGCAGCTCGTAGACGGCCAGCCCGTCGCGGTGAAGGTTCGAAAAGGGCGGAGCGCCGAGGGCGTCCCGGAAAAGCACGTCCGGATCATCCAGAAGCTGATCCCGATCCGTGACGCCATGCGCGAGGTCCTCAGCTGCCAGGAACAGGACCGGCCCTGGAAGGATGAGCAGGTTCGCATGCGCATCGCCTGGTCGAGCTTTTTGCGCGACTTCGGGCCGATCAACCACACGACGGTCTCGATCTCTCAGGACGAGTCAACGGGCGAGGTCCGCGAAACCCATCGCCGTCCGAACCTGCAGCCATTCCTTGACGATCCCGATTGCTGGCTCGTCGCCTCGATCGAGGATTACGACCTCGATACCGACACGGCAAAGCCCGGTCCTCTCTTCAGCGAGCGCGTCATCGCGCCGCTTGCCGCGCCCGTTATTACTTCGGCTGCCGACGCGCTTGCCGTCGTCCTGAACGAGCGCGGCCGCGTCGATCTCGAGCACATTGCCGAGCTTCTACATCGGGATGTCGCCAACGTCATCGTCAAGCTGGGCGACGCGATCTTCCGGAATCCGGCCGACGGCACCTGGCTGATGGCGGACGCCTATCTGTCGGGGCCGGTGCGCGACAAGCTGAAGGTTGCCGAAGCCGCGGCAGCGCTCGACCCCGCATTCGAGCGCAATGTCCGCGCCCTGGTCGCGGTCCAGCCGGCCGATCTCGGTCCCTCCGACATCACCGCTCGTCTCGGCGCGCCGTGGATTCCGGCAGCCGACGTCGTCGCCTTCGTCAAGGAGGCGATGGGCGCCGAGATCACGATCCGCCACATGCCGGAGCTGGCGTCATGGACAGTGGATGCGCGCCAGCTCGCCTGGCTGGCGGCGGGAACCTCCGATTGGGGCACGGGCCGTCGCCATGCCGGCGAGCTGCTGACCGACGCGCTGAACAGCCGCATCCCGCAAATCTTTGACACGGTGAAGGAGGGCGGCAGCGAGCGGCGCGTGCTCAACGTCGTCGATACCGAAGCCGCCAAGGAGAAGCTGCACAAGATCAAGACCGCATTCCAGACATGGGTCTGGTCCGATCCGGCACGCACCGACCGGCTGGCGCGGGTCTACAATGACCGCTTCAACAACATCGCGCCGCGCGCTTTTGATGGCTCGCATCTGAACCTGCCTGGCGCAAGCGGCGCTTTCACCCTCTACCCCCATCAGAAGCGCGGCATCTGGCGGATCATCGCGACTGGGTCGACCTATCTTGCCCACGCGGTCGGCGCCGGAAAGACCATGACCTTTGCTGCCGCCGTGATGGAGCAGCGTCGGCTCGGGCTGATCGCCAAGGCCATGCTGGTCGTGCCGGGCCATTGCCTGGCGCAGGTCGCGCGGGAGTTTTTGGCGCTCTACCCGAACGCCCGCATCCTCGTCGCCGACGAGAGCAATTTTACGAAGGAGAAACGCCACCGCTTTCTGTCGCGCGCTGCGACCGCGACCTGGGACGCGATCATCATCACCCATTCGGCGTTCCGCTTCATCGACGTGCCGTCCGCCTTCGAGCAGCAGATGATTCAGGACGAACTCGAACTCTATGAGAGCCTCTTGACGAAGGTCGAGACCGATGACCGCGTCTCGCGCAAGCGCCTCGAACGCCTGAAGGAGGGATTGAAGGAGCGGCTGGAGGCGCTCTCGACCCGCAAGGACGATCTCCTGACCATCTCCGAGCTCGGCATCGATCAGATCATTGTCGACGAGGCGCAGGAGTTCCGGAAGTTGTCCTTCGCCACCAACATGTCGACACTGAAGGGCGTCGACCCCAACGGCTCGCAGCGCGCCTGGGATTTCTATGTGAAGTCGCGCTTCGTCGAGACGAAGAACCCCGGCCGGGCGCTCGTCCTTGCCTCGGGTACGCCGATCACCAACACGCTCGGCGAGATGTTTTCGGTGCAGCGGCTGATGGACCATGCCGCGCTTCGAGAGCGGGGGCTGCACGAGTTCGACGCCTGGGCCTCGACTTTTGGCGACACCACGACCGAACTCGAGCTGCAGCCATCGGGCAAATACAAGCCGGTCTCGCGCTTCGCCAGCTTCGTCAATGTGCCCGAACTGATCGCCATGTTCCGCTCCTTCGCGGATGTCGTGCTCCCCGACGATTTGCGGCGCTATGTGAAGGTGCCGGCGATTTCGACCGGCCGCCGTCAGATTCTGACCGCCAAACCGACGTCGGCCTTGAAATCGTACCAGCGCCTGCTCGACGAACGCATTAAGGCGATCGAGATGCGCGACCGGCCGCCTGAGCCCGGCGACGACATCCTGCTCTCGGTCATCACCGATGGCCGCCATGCCGCGATCGATCTGCGCTTGGTCGATCCCGACAACGACAACGACGCGGAGAACAAGCTCAACCTGCTTATCGGGAACGCGCTACGCATATGGCGGGAAACCACGGACGCAACCTATGTCC
>JAKFWE010000466.1 GCA_021732895.1 Allobosea sp.
TTCGGGTCCGTCAGGATCTGCCCGCCATTCTTCGCCGAGAGCAGGTTGTCGTCGGCCGGCGGTGGCGGGGGCGCGGCCTGTGGCGGCGGCGCGGCCTGCGCGACGACGGTGCGGACCTGCGACAGGGCGGCGCGCAGCGCGCCGGGGTTGCCGGCGTCGTAGTAGCGCCCCCCGGTGATGGCGGGAACGCACTGGATCAGCCGGCTCTGCGCCTCGCTCAGCGTGAAGCCGACGACATCCACCTTCAGGCCGACGCCGAGATCGGCGAGGGATTGCGCCGCCGCGCAGGGATCGCCGCCGCACTCCTCGATGCCGTCGGTGACGAGCACGATGCGGTTGGACTGGCCCTTGAAAGCGGCGAAGGATTTCCCGGCGGCCACCAGCGCGTCGGCGATCGGCGTTTCGCCCCTGGCGTCGAGCCCGGCGACCATCGCGCCGAGCCCCGACGCGCTCTCGGACGCGATCGGCGCGACGAGTTCGATGTCCCTGCAGCTCTTCGCGGTCCGGTGGCCATAGGCCATCAAGCCGAGCCGCGCCGCGCCGGGCATGGCGCGCAGCGCCTCGCCCATGGCGCGCTTGGCGACGAGGATGCGGCTCTCGCCGCCGCCGGCGTCACGCTTCATCGAACCGGACGCATCGAAAATGAACAGCACGTTCGCCTGCGCGAGCGCCGCTGTCGGCAGCATCAGCGAAGCCGCCAGAAGCGCGCTTCCGAACCGGGTCGTCATGGGCATGACCGTCCTCCATCTCAGACGCCGGGGATTCGGACATCTTCGGAGGTCTGTCGCGCCAGGCGCGCAGGAGGTTCTAGGATCCCCGTCGCAAGTTTGCCGCGGCCGGCGATCGCAAGAGCCGCGTCAGCTTCGCCGCGCCGCCGCGAACGCCGCCGCCGCGCGCAAAATCCGCGCCCGCTCGCCGAATCCGGCCAGCGCCGCGATCGCCTCGTCGCGCAGCCGGTCGCGCTCGCGCCTCGCGCCGTCGAGGCCGAGCGCCGATATCAGCGTGCCCTTGCCCTTGTCCTGATCCTTCGCCGTCGCCTTGCCGAGCTGTTCGGGGCTGGCCTCGACATCGAGAATGTCGTCGGCGACCTGAAAGGCCGCGCCGAGCGCCCGGCCGTAGCGCCGCAGCGCGGAGAGCGCATCGGCGTCGGCGGCGCCGATCAGCGCGCCGATCTCGACGCTCGCCGCGAGGATCGCCCCGGTCTTCATCGCCTGCAACTGACGGATGGCGGCCTCGTCAAGGCGGCGCGGAGCGCCGTCGAAGCGGCCCTCGGCCGCCAGATCGAGCATCTGGCCGCCGGCCATGCCGCCGACGCCCGAGGCGCGCGCCAGACCGAGCACCAGCGCCGCGCGGACATCGCCGGACGCGTGCGTGGCCGGGTCTGCCATCACGGCGAAAGCGAGCGTCAGCAAGCTGTCGCCGGCCAAAATCGCGGTCGCCTCGTCGAAGGCCTTGTGCACGGTCGGCCGGCCGCGGCGCATGTCGTCGTCGTCCATCGCCGGCAAATCGTCATGGATCAGCGAATAGCAGTGGACCAGTTCGACGGCGACGCCGGCGCGCAGCGGGCCTCGACCCTCGACCGAAAAGAGCCGCGCCGTCTCCACGGTCAGGAAGGGCCGCAGCCGCTTGCCGCCGCCGAGCGCGCCATGGCGCATCGCCGCCAGCAGACGCGCAGGCCGGGCGATTTCGCCGGCGTCCGGTTCGTGCGCGAGCACCTGCTCGAGCATCGCCTCGACGGCGTCGGCGGTTTGCGCCAGCCGGGCCGGCAGGTCATCCTGACTGGCGGGGCCGGAAGGAACGGAACTCATGCGCGACTCTCGCGTTTTCGGGTGCGGCGGGCTTGCCGGAGCGCGGCTGGCGCGTCAAGCGGGGGATTGCGGGGATGGCTGGGGCCGCTCGGGCTGATCGGCGGGGCGTGCTGATGCGCGTGCTGCGCTGGACCGGCCTCCTCCTCGGCGGACTGGCGCTGGCGCTGCTCGCCGGCCTTCTGCTTTTCCGGGTCGCCCCCGTCCCCTCGACGCTGATGCTGGGGCGCTGGCTGACGCTGCAGCCGGTCGAGCGGCAATGGGTCCCGCTGGCGCAGATATCGCCGGCGCTGGTCAGGGCCGTGATCGCCTCGGAAGACCAGCGCTTCTGCAGTCATTCGGGCGTCGACTGGGTCGAGCTCAACAGCGTGCTGGAGGACGAGGGCGGCCCGAGCCGCGGCGCCTCGACGCTGACCATGCAGACCGCCAAGAACGTGTTCCTCTGGCCGGGCCGCTCCTATGTCCGCAAGGCGCTGGAGATCCCGCTCGCCCTGGCGATCGATCTGGTCTGGCCCAAGCAACGGATCATCGAGGTCTATCTCAACGTCGCCGAATGGGGCGAGGGCCTGTTCGGCGCCGAAGCGGCGGCGCAGCGCTATTTCAGGAAGCCGGCGGCGCGGCTGACCGGGGCGGAGGCGGCGCGCCTCGCAGGCGCCCTGCCCAATCCGATCGCGCGCGACCCGGGGCGGCCCAGCCGCTCGCTCCAGGCGGCGTCGCGGCGGGTGCAGCAGCGGGTGATCCAGATGGGAGATCTGGGAGCCTGCGCGACCCCGCGATAGCGGCCGGGATCGACTGCGCATGTCCCAATCCCAGCGCGGCGGCCTTGCAGATCCCTCGGCAAGTTCCTCGGCAAGTCCCTTGCTCCGGATGCTTCGTAACATTAT
>JAKFWE010000315.1 GCA_021732895.1 Allobosea sp.
CGGTTGTACGCTCAGCCAATCCGCGATGACGGCCGCGCTGCGCGCATGCCGCTCCACCCGCAGCGGCAGCGTCTCCAGCGACTTCAGCATCACCCAGGCGTTGAAGGGCGAGATCGCCGGGCCGGTCTGGCGCAGATAGGTGTGGACGTTCTGCTGGATGAACTCCTCCGCGGCGAGGATCAGCCCGCCGAGGCAGCGGCCCTGCCCGTCGATGTGCTTGGTCGCGGAATAGACCACGCAGTCGGCGCCGAGTGCGAGCGGGCGCTGGTAGAGCGGCGTGGCGAAGACGTTGTCGACGACGAGTTTCGCCCCGACCTCTTCCGCCAGCGCGGCGACGGCGGCGATGTCGATGACCTCGAGCGTCGGGTTCGACGGGCTTTCGAGGAAGAACACCTTCGTGTTCGGCCGCACCGCCTTGCGCCAGGCCGCGATGTCGGGTCCGTCGACGAGCGTCGATTCGACGCCGTAGCGCGGCAGGTGCTCCTCGACCACGTATCGGCACGAGCCGAACAGGGCCTGCGCCGCCACGACGTGGTCGCCGGCGCGCGTCAGCCCCATCAGAACGGCGGTGACGGCCGCCATGCCCGTCGCGGTGGCGCGGCAGCTCTCGGCCCCCTCGAAGGCGGCCATGCGCTGCTCCAGCATGGACACGGTGGGGTTCGAGAAGCGGGCGTAGATGAAGCCCGGATCCTTGTTGAGGAAGCGCGCCTCGCATTGTCCGGCGCTGTCATAGACATGGCCCTGCGTCAGGAACAGCGCTTCGGACGTCTCGCCGAACTGCGAACGCATCGTGCCGGCATGCACCAGCCGGGTTTCAGGGTGGAGCGCGGCGGCAGCGTTTTCGGAGCCGGTCATCGTCTGCATCCATCGTTCGTTTTAACGGACGACGCCGATAGCATCAGCGGCGAAGTTCGTAAAGGCGAACGAAGCGTCCTGCCAGCAAGACGCCGCGTGGATCAGCCGGCTGTCGCCAGCGGCGTCAGGAACCCCGCCAGATCGTCGGTGACGAAATGGACATGCCCGGCCTCGATCGCGCTCTGCTCCCAGACCTCGCGGAAAGGGTCCGGCGTCCTGGGGATGATCAGCACCGTCTTCATGCCGAGCGCGCTCGGGACGATCAGGTTCTTCTCGATGTCCTCGAACATCGCCGCCCGGCCGGGATCGACGCTGTGCTTGGCGAGGAATGTCTCATAGGTCGCGCGCTCGGGCTTGGGCACGAAGCCGGCTGCCACGATGTCGAAGATATCCTCGAAATGCTGGAGGATGCCGAGCTTGCCGGCGATGTTCCTGGCATGGCCGACCGAGCCGTTGGTCAGGATGAGCTTGCGGCCCGGCAGCGCCGCGATGGCCGCGCCCAGCGCCGGATCGGGCTCGAGCAGGGTCAGGTCGATGTCATGGGCGAAATCGAGGAAGACGTCCGGGTCGATCTGGTGTTCGACCATCAGGCCGTTCAGGGTCGTGCCGTAGCGGTGGTAGTAATACTCGCGCAAGGCGCTCGACGACATTCCGTCGAGCCCGAAGAGCTCGCGCATGAACAGCGTGATGCGTTCGTTGACCTGCGGCCAGACCCGGCTCTCATGCGAGTAGAGCGTGTTGTCGAGATCGAAGATCCAGTGATCGACCCGGGCGAAGGCTTCCGTCTGGAGCGGCGGCGGCGCGATGTCGGAAATGGCGGCGTGCTGATTCATGGGGACCCGGGATGTGGCGCGCGCAGTCTGCCATACAAGTCCTCCGCCAGGCGATACCGCCGGCCATCGCGGCGGTCGATCGCCATGTCACCAGCCGATCGCCCTGGGCAGCCCGGTCGCCAGCCAGGGAAACAGGAAGACGACGACGACGGCGGCGATCTGCATGCCGACGAAGGGGATGACGCCGCGATAGATATCGGCCGTCCTGATCTCCTCCGGGGCGACGCCGCGCAGGTAGAACAGCGCCCAGCCGAAGGGCGGCGTCAGGAAGGACGTCTGCAGCATCACGCAGATCAGCGCCGCGATCCAGACCAGGTCGGTGCCCGCGTTCTGGAACACCGGCAGGAACAGCGGCACGGCGATGTAGCAGATCTCGATCCACTCGATGAAGAAGCCGAGCACGAAGATGATGCCGAGCATGAACCAGACATCGACGCCGACGCCGCCCGGCAACACCTCGAACAGGTCCTGCACGAGCCGCTCGCCGCCCAGCCCGCGGAATGCGATGGCGAAGACCTGGGCGCAGATCAGGATGAACATCATCTGGGCCGTGATCCTCGTGGCGTCGTAAACCGTCTCCTTGAGCGTCGCCCATGAGAAGCGGCCTCCGACGAAGGTCACCAGGATCGACCCCAGGGCGCCCATCGAGGCGGCCTCGGTGGGGGCGGCCACGCCGGCGATGATCGAGCCGAGGACGCAGCCGACGAGGCCGAGCGGCGGCAGCGCCACGCGCAGCAGCTTGGACAGCAGCTCGCGCCGGCCCATCGCGTCGCGCTCTTCCTGCGGCACCGGCGGCACCATGTCGGGCCGGATCAGGCCCAGCCCGAGGATGTAGGCGATGTAGATCAGCGCCAGGATCAGGCCGGGCAGCACGGCGGCGGCGAACAGCGTGCCGACCGACTGGTTCATGATGTCGGCCAGCAGGATAAGGATCAGGCTCGGCGGAATGATCTGGCCCAGCGTGCCCGAGGCGCAGATAACGCCGCAGGCGAGGCCCTTG
>JAKFWE010000222.1 GCA_021732895.1 Allobosea sp.
AGTCGGCGGGGGATGTCATGGCGGTCAAGTCCGGAGTGACGGGCTTCGTCCCCGCGCGGCGCTGTTTGGCCCCAAGCCTGCCGAGGCGTCAAGCCGGGCTCGCCTTCGGCAAGGCGACCCAGGCCTCGCCCTCGAGCACGGGCTGGCCATCGACCAGGCATTCGCAGAACAGCCGCGCCCGGCGACGCTCCGTGACCAGTTCCGCGACCTCGACGCGCACGGTGACCACGTCGCCGATCTTCACCGGCGCGAGGAAGGTCAGCGTCTGGGAGAGATAGACCGCGCCCGGGCCGGGCAACCGCGTGCCGAGCAGCGCCGAGACCAGGCTCGCGGTCAGCATGCCATGGGCGATGCGCTGGCCGAACCGCGTGCCGGCGGCGTAGCGGTCGCAGAGATGGATCGGGTTGGCGTCGCCAGAGAGATCGGCGAAGAGCGAGACGTCGCGCTCCATCACCGTGCGCATCAGGCTGTCGCTCTGGCCGACCGCCAGATCCTCGAAGGCGTGGACCTGATAGAGAGCGCGGGTCATGGCTTGGGCCGTCATCGTGTGCTGGGGCGCTCGCGTGACCGACCGGGCCGCGAATTGCCGCATCTCGGGCAAGTTTTTCACAGGCCCGTCCGCCTCGCCATTGAACTTTCGTGGCCGCCCGCGACGAGGACTGCCGCAACGTCGCTGCGCCTTCCGGTTAACGGCTTTGAAACGCCGCTGCGCTAAGACATTTGACCAGGGGTCGCCGCTCTGGGAGAGCGACCGCGCGGGCCGGCTCGCCCGCGACTGTCCGTTTGCGTTGGAGCACCACCATGGCTCTCGATCCGTCGATGCCGATCCTCGTGGTCGATGATTACCAGACGATGGTCCGGATCATCCGCAACCTGCTGAAACAGCTTGGATTCGAGAATGTCGACGACGCCTCGGACGGCGCCTCCGCCATGGTCAAGATGCGCGACAAGAAGTACAGCCTCGTGATCTCGGACTGGAACATGGAGCCGATGACCGGCTTCGAGCTTCTCCAGAAGGTGCGCGAGGAGCAGGCGCTGTCGCAAACTCCGTTCATCATCGTCACCGCCGAATCGAAGACCGAGAACGTCATCGCCGCCAAGAAGGCCGGCGTGAACAACTACATCGTCAAGCCGTTCAACGCCCAGACGCTGAAATCGAAGATCGAATCGGTCTGCGCCGCCTGATTTCGGCCGCCCGCCGCCCGCTCACCAGACCAGGTGAGGCATCGCGTAGTCAGGCTGGTGGCTCTGCGCCAGCAGCCAGTCGCGCCGGTCGTCCAGCGACAGTTCGAGCACATCCTGGGCGTGAATGCCGGCCAGCACCATGATCGCGGTCGCGCCGAACGCCCTGGCCCCGGCGATGTCGGTGCGGATGGCGTCGCCGACGGCGCAGATCCGCGCCGGTGCGATCGGCCGGCCGAGCCTCTCCTGGGCGATCGCCAGCGCCATGTCGTAGATCGGGCGATGCGGCTTGCCGGCGTAGACCGCCGTCCCACCGAGGCGCTCATAGGCCAGCGCCAGCGCGCCGGCGCAGGGCACGATCCTGCCGCCGCGCTCGACCACCAGATCGGGGTTGGCGCAGATCAGTTCGAGCCTGCGGGCGGCGAAGCCCTCGAGCAGCACGGCATAGTCCTCCGGCGTTTCGGTTTCATCGTCGAACAGCCCGGTGCAGAGCACATAGGCAGCCGCCTCCGGCGCGACGCGCTCGACCGCGAGCCCCGCGATCAGCGGCAGGTCGCGTTCGGGGCCGAGCATGTAGACCGGCTGGCCGGCGCGCGCCGAGATCAGCGCCCGGCAGACGTCGCCCGAGGTGACGATGGCGTCATAGGCCGCCTCGGGCACCGACAGCGCGGCGAGCTGGCGCGCCACCGCGTGGCGCGGACGCGGCGCGTTGGTCACCAGCACCACGGCGGTCCCGCGCTCGCGCATCGCACCGAGCGCCGCGACGGCGTCGGCATGGGCGGCGACGCCGTTGTGCACCACCCCCCAGATGTCGCAGAGGCAAAGATCGAACCCTGACGCGATCTCGGAGAAACCGGACAAGGCATGAGACGTGACGGCGTCGGGCAAGATGCAGCTCCGTGAAACGATCGCAGGAGAGGGCGCCGCAGCCGGCATGGAGCCGATTCTAGGCCGGGCTCATGACGGAACAAGGACCTCGCGTCAGCCGCTGGCCCGACGCAGCACGGCGCGGAAGGGCAGGCGCTCGGAAGCGGGCTCCTGCGCGGCGGCGGGACGCGGCGCGGATTCGGCCGCCAGGGGCGCCGCGGCCGGCGCGGGCGGCCCCGCATCGGCGAAAACCTCGGGTTTGACCGGGCGCGGCGGCGAAAAGACGTTGCCCTGCGCATGGGTGACGCCGAGCTCGATCATGTCGGCCACGGTCGGGTCGTCTTCGATCTTCTCGGCGATCAGCGTGATCGAGGAGCGCGCCAGCAGCGCCGCCAGATCGCCGGCCGCGATGTCTCCGGAGGCCCGCCCCTGCGCCTGCGCCAGCAGCAGAGCCGCCGGCGCCTTGACGAAGCGCACGCCGCGATCGAACAGCGCCGCCGGATCGAGCCTGAGATCGACGACCTGATCGAGCGCGAAGCGCACGCCGTTGGCCGACATCGCGCCGAGCAGGCCGAGGCTCGCCGGCTCCAGCGCGCGGAACACCCGCTGCGGCGTCTCGATCACCAGATGA
>JAKFWE010000519.1 GCA_021732895.1 Allobosea sp.
GCTGCGTGTCGCGTTCGGCGATGTGGACGCCCTTGACGCCGAGCCGCTGCGCCAGAGCGCCCCATTCGGCCCGCGTCTTCGGCTCCGGCCCCTGAACGCCGGTGTCGGCGGCGAGGTTGAGCAGCGCCTGCTTGACGAACCAGGAGACCATGCCGGGGTTCGCCCCGCAGCAGGAGACGGCCGTCGTCGTGCCGGCCGGGCGGGCGTGCTTGGCCGCGATCGTCGCCTCGCGCAGCGCATAGTTCGAGCGCGCCGCCGGCCCCTTGCTCGCGTCGAAATAGAAGCCGACCCAGGGCTCGTTGACGGTGTCGATGTAGAGGGCTCCGAGTTCCGAGCAGAACTGCATGATGTCGAGCGAGGAGGTGTCGACCGACAGGTTGACGCAGAAGCCCTGGCCGCCGCCTTCGGTGAGCAGGGGCCTCAGCATTTCCCGGTAGTTCTCTTTCGTGACCGCCTGCTGGATGAAGCGGATGCCGCGCTCGTCGAGCAGCGCGCGATCGGCGTCGTCTGGATCGATCACCACGAAGCGGCTGCGGTCATACGCGAAGTGCCGCTCGATCAGCGGCAGCGTGCCGCGACCGATCGACCCGAAGCCGATCATCACGATCGGGCCGGAAATCTTGCCGTGCAGGGGCCAGGTGGTCATGGGCGAAATCCTTCCAGGACGCGTCGCGAAGTTCTGCGGCGCTCGTATGGGCGACGGCCGGCGGCGTCAATCCGAGCCGTCGTCGCGGGGGATGACCTTCAGCCATGCGCGCCGGGATAATCCGCGTCGAGCACGAACGGGAACGGCCCCGGAAAACGCTCGACATAGGCCTGGTGGCTGACGAAGCCCGCGCCATCGCGAAAGGAATGCAGCAGATAGGCGGCCGGCTCCATGTGGAAGGTCGCAGGCCCGTCATCGCTCAGATCGAGCGTGACCTGATGCGTCACGCTGGGTGCGATCTGGGCGATGGTCCCGGCGAAGCGCGTCACGATCGGGCGGTGGTGGTGGCCGCAGAGGATGCGCTCGATATTGGGGTGGCGGGCGACGATGCCCGCGAAGGCGTCCGCCCCGTCGAGCAGGCGGATCGAATCCATATGGGCGATGCCGCAGGTGAAAGGCGGATGATGCATGAAGATCGCGACCGGCTTGCCGTTCGCTTCTTCGAGCGCCTTGTCCAGAAAGGCGAGCCGCGCCTCGCAAAGGCCGCCGGCGCTCTGGCCGGGAACCAGCGTGTCGAGGCCGATCAGCCGCATGGCCGGCAGATCGGCGACGAACTGGACGAAGCCGGACTCATGCACGGTGCGGGGATCGAGCTGAAGCCCGGCGACGAGCTCGGCGCGCCGGTCGTGGTTGCCCGGCACCATGAGCACCGGCATGGCGAGGCGGGCGAGCATCTCCCGCAACAGCGCGTACTCCTCGGCCAGCCCGCAATCGGTCAGGTCGCCGGTGATCACCAGCAGATCAGGGCAGGGGCGCAGAGCGGCGATGGCGTCGAGCGCGCGCTCGCTGAGCGCATTGGTCTCGGAAACGCGATAGGCCGGCTTGCCGCGCGGGCGGATGTGCAGGTCGGTGATGTGGGCGATCAGCATGGTGGGTCTCGGATGGGCCGTCATGGCCGGGCTTGACCCGGCCATCTCAGGCAGGACAGCGATGACGAGATGCCCGGGTCAGGCCCGGGCATGACGTCGGCCGCAAGCGACCGACGTCAGTTCGTCGGCAGCTTCAGCGCGGTCTGCTCGACATAGGGCTTCATGATCTCGTCCGCGCCCTTCTGCGCCGCGACGAGCGCCTCCTTGGGCTGCTTCTTGCCCGAGAGCACGGCCTGCAGCTCGTCCTCGATCGCCTTGCGGACGGGCACGGTCTTGTAGGTCGCGAACCACGGCTTGGCGACGTCGAGCTGCTTCACGGCGATGCCGGCGTCGGGGTTCTTCTCGATGAAGGCCTTCATCTCGGGCAGGTCGTAGGCCGCCATGTTGGGCGCGAGATAGCCCGTGGCGCGGCTCCACCAGCCGGATTTCTCGGGATTGGTCATCCAGGTGATCAGCGTCCAGGCCGCCCTCTTGCGGGCGTCCTCGACGCCGGTCGGGATGACGAGCGACGCGCCGCCGATCGGCACCTCGTTGCGCACGTTCCTCGGCACGAAGGCGACCTTGTAGGGGAACTTCGCATTGGTGCGGATATGGGTCAGCGAGCCGGTCGAGAGCAGCATCATCGAGGACTGGCCGGCGAGGAAAGCCGAGGAGACCGCGCCGCCCGCCTGCACGCCGGCCGGGTGGACCTTGTGTTTGGCGACGAGGTCCGACCAGAAGGTCAGCGCGCCGAGCATGGAGGGCGTGTCGTAGTAGACCTCGCCGCCGAAATCGGGGTTGAACCACTGGCCGCCGTTGGAATGGGTCAGCGCCTGCAGAATCCAGCCGCCGTAATCGTAGTTCGAGGGGGCCATCACGCCCCAGCGGGTGACGCGGTCGCCCTCGCGCCTGGTCAGTTTCTTCGCGGCGGCGGTCAGCTCCTCCCAATTGGTCGGCAGCTTGTCGGGGTCGAGGCCGGCCTCCCTGAAATGGTCGGCGTTGACGTAGAGCAGCGGCGTCGAATTGTGGAAGGGCACGCCGTAGACCGAACGGTCGAGCACGGCGTTGCCGTGCAGCGCCTTGAAGAACTGGCCCATGAAGGCGTCGTTGCTCTTGCC
>JAKFWE010000140.1 GCA_021732895.1 Allobosea sp.
ACCCCACCCTCCCCACCGCAAGCGGGGGGAGGGCTTCGGTCCGCCATGCGCGCGCGAGTTCATCGGGCGCGAGCCGATCGCTGTCGACATTTCCAGGCGCGTCACGGCCGCCATCATCATTCCGGTCTCCCTGAGGCGCGGCGCGGCGCCGGCGATGCGGCGGCGGAGAGGATCGCGGCGATGATCGGCTCGTAGCCGGTGCAACGGCAGATGTTGCCGCTGATCGCCTCGACGACCTCGTCGCGGCTCGGCTTCGGATTCTTCGCGAGGAGCGCCTTGGCGACGGTCAGCATGCCCGGCGTGCAGAAGCCGCACTGGGCCGCGAAATGGTCCATGAACGCGGCCTGCAGCGGATGGAGATCGGGTCCGTCGGCCATGCCTGACGCTGTTTCGATCTGGCGGCCCTCGCAGGCGACCGACAGCGTCAGGCAGGAGAGTTGCGGTTCGCCGTCGACGAGCACCGTGCAGACGCCGCAGGCGCCCTGCCCGCAGCCATATTTCGGCGCGAAGTCGCCGAGCCCGCGCCGCAGCGTCTCGAGCAGCGTCTCGGGCGCATCGACGAAGGCGGCGCGGTCGGAGCCGTTGAGCCTGAACTGGACCGGGATCTTGGCCATGGCGACGCTCCTCAGCGGTCTTCGCCGGCGAGAAGCCGACCGAGATGGACGGGCAGCACCTCGCGGCGATACCACTCGCTGGCGATGGCGTCGCTCGCCGGCCGGCAGCCTTCGAGCGCAGCCTGCTTCGCCGCCTGGATCGCGCCCGCATCCAGCGATTTGCCCTCCAGAACCCGCTCGACGCCGCGCGCCCTGATCGGCGTCGGCGCCATCGCGCCATAGGCGATGCGCGGCTGCGACATGCGTCCGCCGGCCGCCTGCAGCAGCGCCGCGATCGACATCAGCGAGATGCCCTTCGGCCTGATCCGGCTGATCTTGCGGAAACGGAAATCGCCCGGGTTATGCGGGCGGGCGAACTGGACGGCCGTGACGAGCCCCTGCCCGCCGCGTTCCCGCGCGGCGAGGAACTCCTCGATCGGGACGCCGCGCCCGGCGCCGTAGCCGGCCTGGACCACCACCTGTGCATCGAGCGCCAGCAGCGCGACAGTGAAGTCGCCATAAGGCGTCTGCGCGAAGAGATTGCCGCCGACGGTCGCCATCGTCCTGACCGCCGGGCCGCCTATGGCGCGCGCGGCCGGATGCAGGAAGGCGAGATCGCGGTTGCCCAGCACCATCGCCATGGTCACGCCCGCGCCGAGCTCGATGCGCGCCCCGCCGGCGTTCATCTGGCGAAAGGCCGGGTCGGTGACGCGCACCAGCGTTCCGTGCGTCAACCGGCCCTCGTTGACGTCGCGCATCACCAGCGTGCCGCCGCCGACCAGTCTGGCTTGCCGGTCTCCCGACAGGATGCCGGCGGCTTCCGACAGGCTGGCGCAGCTTCTCACATCGAGCATGTCAGGCGTCCTCGTGAACGAGCAGGCCGCGCACAGCCTCGATGCCGTTGCCGTAGACCTCGTCGCCGACGATCCGCGCCAGTTCGGCCTCGCGTCCCGCCGGCGTCGTGAAGCGGCTCTCCCAGTGCCAGAAGGCGCGGTTGCCGTCGGTCACCGGCAGCAGCCGGACATGGGCGACGTAGTTGAAGAGCGGGATCGGCGTGTCGAGCAGGCAGTAGCTGAAGGTCATTTCGAGGTCCGACAGCGTCAGCAATTGCTCGCGCAGTTCGCTGCCGTCCTGAAGCGTGAAGCGACGCACGCAGCCGACGCGGTCGGAAGGATGGCCGCGTTCGATCTCGCTTCGCGCCACGATCGGGTGCCAGCTCTCATGGCCGTTGAAGTCGCGCAGAACCGACCAGAGCCGGTCGACGGGCGCATCGATGATCGTGCTGCGGACGACATGCGGCATGGCGCTAGCCTCCGAAGGCGCGCTTCAGGGCGTCGAAGCCGCCCTGGAAGACATTGCCTCCGATTCCGGACACGAGTTCAGCCTCGCGCTCCGGCGCGCAGTCGAACTCCGCCGACCATTCGATGAAGGTCCGCTCCAGATCCGTGATCGGCGTCAGGCGCAGCGTGGCGACGTAACTCGTCAGCGGCATCGGCGAATCCAGGATCGAGTAGGTGCAGAACATGTCGTAGTCGGAGAGGCCGAGAAGCTGCTCGCGCAGGCGATCGCCGTTGCGCAGCGAGAAGGCGCGGATGCAGCCGACCTTGTCGGCCGGCTCGCCATTCTCGATGCGGCTTTCGGCGATGGCCGGGTGCCAGTTCGGCAGACCGTTGAAATCACGCACCCGGGCCCAGACCCTGGCGGCGGGAGCGGCGATGACGCTGGAGACGTAGACGCGGGCCATGGCGTTCGCGCCTCACGACTTGCCGCGGCCGCGCGGGCGCGGCCCGGCGGCGGCAGGGGACGTCGGGCCGCCGCCCTCGCCCGCGTCCTCGCCGCCCCTCGGCTTGGCCGGCTGCGCCTCCTTGGCGACGCGCTGCATGTCGGAGGCCTCGCGCATCAGCCCGCCCATCCTGGCGAGGTTGCCGCCCTCGATGCCGATCTCCTTCAGGACCTGGTCGATCATCGGGGCCTGCACGCGGTAGCGCAGCGCCGACTCGATCACCTCGTCGGTCGGCGAGTGCGCCGCGCCGCCGGCGCCCGACGAGCCGCCGCCACCGGCCAGGCCATCGACATGG
>JAKFWE010000441.1 GCA_021732895.1 Allobosea sp.
GAGGGGCAGGGGTGAGGGACGGACGGTTCAGGATAAGGGCGGCGCGAGGAAGCGGCGGACAGGACAATGCAACAAGCTAAGATGGGCCTTCCCCCCACCCCTGCCCCTCTCCCTACGGGAGAGGGGTTCCTCGCGCTCGATCCTGCGAAGGCGGCAACGGAAAAACTCCGCGCCGAAGGCCTGCGCAAGAGCTTCGGCGCGGTCGAGGTGCTGAAGGGCGTTTCGCTCGCGGCGAACTCCGGCGACGTCATCGCGATGATCGGCTCCTCCGGCTCCGGCAAGAGCACGGTGCTTCGCTGCCTCAACCTGCTGGAGAAGCCCAATGCCGGGCGCATCGTCGTCAGCGGCGAGGAGCTGCGCCTGACGGCCGACCGCAAGGGCGAGCTCGACGCCGCCGATCCGGCGCAGCTCCAGCGAATCAGGGCCAGGCTTTCCATGGTGTTCCAGCAGTTCAATCTCTGGGCGCATATGACGGCGGTCGAGAACGTTATCGAAGCGCCGATCCGCGTGCTCGGCCTGACGAGGGCGCAGGCGGTCGAGCGCGCCGAACGCTATCTCGCGCGCGTCGGCGTCTCGCATCGCAAGGACGCCTATCCGGCGCATATGTCGGGCGGCGAGCAGCAGCGCGTCGCGATCGCGCGTGCGCTGGCGATGGAGCCCGAGGTGATGCTGTTCGACGAGCCGACCTCGGCCCTCGATCCCGAGCTCGTCGGCGAGGTGCTGCGGGTGATGCGCTCGCTTGCCGAGGAAGGCCGCACCATGCTGGTGGTGACGCATGAAATGGGCTTCGCCCGCGAGGTCGCGAGCCGCGTCATCTTCCTCCATCGGGGGGTCATCGAGGAAGAGGGTGTTCCCGCGCAGGTGCTGACGCAGCCTCGCAGCGAGCGCCTTCAGAACTTTCTGTCGAGCAGCTTGAAGTGATGCGCCTTGTGTCACGGCAAAGCCCTTGCAGGACTGCCTCCCGGTTGTCGTCGCCGATCCGTGGCCGGCGGCCAGTTGGCTCCCGTTCTCGCTGAGCCTCAACCACCGGTCGCCTTTTCCCGGCAGAACGCGTCAGCCAGCGAGAGCTGAAATCTTACGTGGTCAGGGCTCAAGCGTCACGACGAGGTTCTCGCTGCGATGACTGAATCGTGGATTGGCAGCCGGCGAGAACCGGGAGAACACACGACCCTGATCGTGCGCCTCGCCGCGAGCTGGACGCCATCATCGCCACCCGCGGCCCACCGCTGATGATCGTCTCCGACAACGGCGCTGAGCTGACGAGCATGAGATCCCTAAGTGGACCCAGGACCGTGGCAGCGCCTGCGCATCACACACGCGGAGGACATTCAGGGGAAGATTGATGGCGCGCCCGAAAGGATTCGAACCTCTGACCCTCAGATTCGTAGTCTGATGCTCTATCCAGCTGAGCTACGGGCGCCTGCCGGTCCTGAGACGACCACAGGTCGCCTTGTTCCGGTGCGGCGGGAATAGCGGCTCGCGCCGGGCTTGGCAAGCCTTAAACACCGGAGCGCCCTGAACGCGGAACGCCGGAACAGGCCGAAGCTCCGTTCAGCCGGCTCTCAGCGCAGCCGGCGCCCGCGCGGCGATGTCGGGCGTTCCGGACGCCGCCGCCTGCGGCGTGGCGCGGGTCTTGGGCAACTTCTCGGCGATGCCGAACAAGGCTTCCCGCCGGTCCATCTCCCGCCAGACCTCGTCGGGGGAGACGCCGATCTGGGTCCACAGAACGGCGAGATTGTAGATCAGATCGGCGCTTTCCAGGATCACGCGGCCGCGGTCGTTCTGCATCGCCTCGAGTCCGACCTCGATCGCCTCCTCGGCGAGCTTCTTCGCCATTTTGGGCATGCCCTCGGCCACGAGCCGCGCGGTGCGCGAAACGGCCGGGTCCCGGGTGCGGGCCACGAGAATGGCGGCGCGGAGTCTTTCGATCGAATCAACCATCGGAGGAACGTCACCCCGTCATGTAAGCGTTTCGTGACAGTGCTCCGGCGCCCTGACCCACGCAGGCCGGACGGACGAACCGGCGGATGGCGAACATCGCGGGAAATCTCCGGAAAGACGGCGCTGGCGCTGCTCCCGATGAAAGTCGCGCGCCGGGCTCAGGGTGAGGCGAAAGGCGAAAACAGGCGCGCGACCTCCCTGTAGACGTCGCGCTTGAACGGAATGATCAGATCGGGCGTCTCATCGAGCGGGGCCCAGCGCCAGGCGTCGAACTCGGCCTTGTGCCCGCCGGGTGGATCGAAAATCCGGATCTCGTCGTCGCGCCCGTCGAAACGCAGCGCGAACCATTTCTGCGCCTGGCCGCGCCAGCGGCCCTTCCAGGCTTCCTGGCCGATCGCCGCCGGCAGGTCATAGCTGAGCCAGTGCGGCGTCTCCGCCAGAACGGAGACCGAGGTGACGCCGGTCTCCTCGCGCAACTCGCGGAGAGCGGCCTGACGCGGTGTTTCCCCCTCGTCGACGCCGCCCTGCGGCATCTGCCACTCGTGCCCTGGCGCGACATGCTCGCGCAGGCTCTTGTTGGCGCGCCGGCCGATGAAGACGAGACCGGCCCTGTTGAACAGCGCCAGCCCGACGCAGGGCCGGTATCCGGCCGGCGGCGGCGTCATCGCTGGACGCCGGGCAGCGACCCGGTCGTCGAAGGGCCGCGCAGAGTGCTGGCGGCGCTGA
>JAKFWE010000440.1 GCA_021732895.1 Allobosea sp.
GCCCCTGCTGGCGCTCGACATGCGGCTAGGCGAAGGCTCCGGCGCGGCGCTGGCGGCCGGCCTCGTCAAGGCCGCCGCCGCGATCCATGCCGGCATGGCGACGTTCGGGCAGGCCGGGGTCGCGCGCAAGGGCGTGTGAACGGCGCCGCCGCGCCGGCCCTCAGGGGCTGTGCAGCGTGCGCGTATGGTCGGGCATGGCCTCGTCCTCGAACAGGTCGGGATGCTCGAGGGCGATGCGCGGCAGGGCATTGAGAATCTCCCGCAGATGCATGCGCATCGCCGTCTCCGCCGCGTCGGCATCGCGCGCCGCGATGGCGTCGACGATCGCGACATGCTGTGCGATCAGCAAGGGCAGCGGCGAGGCGCCGGGCAGCGAGAGATAGCGCACGCGGTCGGTCTGCGCGCGCGCGGCCTCGACGACCCGGCCGGCGTAGTCGCAATCGACGATCGCGGCGAGACGCTGGTGGAAGGCCTCGTCGAGCGTGGCGAAGCCGGCATAGTCGTCGCGCCCGGCCGCCTCGCGCTGGCCCTGGATCAGGCTCTCCAGCCGCCCCATGCCCGCGGGGGTGATCAGCCGCGCCGCCGCGCGCGCGATCGCGCATTCCACCGCCTCGCGCACGAAGCGGGCATTGGCGACCTCGCGCATCGAGATCTTCATGACATAGGTGCCGCGGCTGGGCAGGACCTGGAGCAGGCCTGCCTCGGCGAGCTTGATGAAGGCCTCGCGCACCGGCTGGCGGCTGACGCCGAAGCGCCCGGCGATGTCCTTCTCCGACAAGGCCTCGCCGGGACGAAGCTGCATGCCGATGATCGCCTGGCGCAGCGCGGCGACGAGTTGCGGCGCGATCGGGTCTTTCTGGCGCAGGCTGGCTTGCATCGTCATGCGCCAGATTTCCGCTTGCGCGACGGCGGAGTCAAGCTATCATACCGGTATGGTGGTTGTTGACGCCGCATAAGCGGCGCGATCGGGCAGCCCCTTTCGGGAGGATATGCGATGCGCTTCACACCCATCCGCCTGGCCGCCGCGCTGGGCGTCGCGCTGGCAGCGCTCACCGGCCCCGCTCTGGCCCAGAAGGCCCAGCTCAACGTCAACACCGCGCTGACGCGCGACGATCCGCTCTACAAGGGCCTGGAGAGCTTCCGCGACAAGGTCGCCGAGCGCTCGAAGGGCGACCTGACGATCCGGCTCTTTCCCGGCTCGCAGCTCGGCAAGGACGAGGACGTGCTGGAACAGGCGCGCGCCGGAGCCAATGTCGCCGTCGTGGTCGATGGCGGCCGGCTCGCGGTCTTCGTCAAGGAATTCGGCGTGCTCGGCGCGCCCTATCTCGCCAGCGGCTTCCAGGGCATCCGCAAGGTCGTGACCTCGCCGGCCTTCAGGGAGTGGGAGGAGAAGCTGCGCAAGGCGTCGGGCCACCAGATCCTGTCGTTCAACTGGTGGCAGGGCGAGCGGCATCTGCTCACCAACGTTCCGGTGACGAAGCCGGCCGATCTCGCGGGCGTGCGGATGCGCACGCCGGGCGCGCCGGTGTGGATGGAGACGATCCGCGCCATGGGCGCGACGCCGACGCCGATGGGCTGGGGCGAGGTCTACCCGGCCTTGCAGCAGAAGGTGATCGACGCCGCCGAGGCGCAGCACCCCGCGACCGTCGGCGCGAGGCTCTACGAGGTCACCAAGCACGTCACCAAGACCGGGCATATCAACCTGATCACCGGCGTCGTCACCAGCGCCGGCTGGTTCGACAAGCTGACGCCCGACCAGCAGAAGATCCTGCGCGAGGAATCGCTGGCGGCCGGCGACCTCGCCTCGAGGCTGACCGAGGAATCGCTCGCCGCGATGGAAGCCGAAATGAAGGCGAAGGGCATGACCGTGAGCTCGCCCGACCTGACGCCGTTCAGACAGGCGACGGAGGCGGTCTATGACAAGCTGGGCTATGGCGAGTTGCGCAGGCAGGTCCAGTCGCAGCTCTCGCAGTGAGCGGCTGACGTCTCGCCTGCCCTCTCGGCGGGTCCATCAGGCGAAGCGTTCCAGAGCCTCAGGCCCAGCGCGCTGGATCGCTTCGCTTCGCCCGCGATGACTGCCTTCGAACGCCCACGGACAATCCCGCCCATGGCCGCCCTCGCCTTCCGCCTCGAAGACATCGTCTCCCGCACGCTGCTGGCGGCGATCGTGATGCTGGTGTTCCTCGCGGCGGTGGCGCGCTCGCTCGGCCACCCGCTGATCTGGTCGATCGACATGGCGCAGCTGCTCTTCGTCTGGCTGTGCTTTCTCGGGGCCAACCGGGCGATGCGGCTCAAGGCGCATGTCGGCGTCGATTTCTTCGTGCGCAAGCTGCCGCGCCGGCCGCGCCGGATGGTCGAGATCGGGCTCGCCGTCCTGACGCTCGCCTTCCTGCTGGCGCTCGCCGTCGCCGGCTACCGGCTGACCATGCTCAACTGGCAGCGCGTCTTCGGCGACAGCGGCATCTCCTACGCCTGGGTCACCGGCGCCGTGCCGGTCGGCTGCCTCCTGCTGGCGGTCACCGTCGCCGCGAACCTGCTGGCGGCGCTGCGCCGGGGCGGCCTCGTCTTCTACGCCAACGATCTCGACCGTTCGCAGAGCCAGCTCGGCTGAGCCCGCCATGACCCTGCTCGCCACCCTGTTCTTCCTGCTGATGCTGCTCGGCTTGC
>JAKFWE010000439.1 GCA_021732895.1 Allobosea sp.
CCGCTGGACCGCGACGCGTCTGGAAACCGCGCCCAGCATCTCGACCTGTCGCACGAGGCTCGGCCTGATGCGGAACTCTTTGGCTGCACAAACGCAACATCGGGGTTTTCGTCAAGCCCCCCGAACCCGCCTTTCGCGACGCGGCGGCGCTGACTACCATACTCGCGACGGGCTGGCGAGAGCGGCCGACCGCTATGGGGCCGCTTGGAAAAATCTTGGCAAATAGCTCAAATCATTGTCATTCCGCCGTTGACATGCAGCGTCTGCCCGGTGACGTAGGCCGCCTCGTTGCTGGCGAGATAGGCCACGGCGGCGGCAATGTCGGCGCCGGCGCCGAGGCGGCCCATCGGAACGTCCGCAAGGATGCCTTCGCGCTGCTTGTCGGTCAGCCCCTGCGTCATCGGCGACTCGATGAAGCCGGGCGCGACGACGTTGACCGTGATGTTGCGGCTGGCGACCTCCGCCGCCAGCGCCTTCGACATGCCGATCAGGCCGGCCTTAGAGGCGGCGTAATTGCCCTGGCCGGGATTGCCGGTGGTGCCGACGACGGAGCCGATGGCGATGATCCGGCCGTGCCGGCGGCGCATCATCGACTTCACCGCGGCGCGCGACAGCCGGAACGCCGCGGTGAGATTGACCGCGATCACCGCGTCCCAGTCCTCGTCCTTGAGGCGAAGGAACAGGTTGTCCCGCGTCACGCCGGCGTTGTTGACCAGAATGTCGAGGCCGCCGAGTTTCTCTTCCGCCAGCGGCACCAGCGCCTCGACGGAGGCCTTGTCGGAGAGATCGCAGGGCGCGATCACCGCGCGCTCGCCGAGTTCGGCCGCCAGCGCTTCCAGCGCCGGCAGGCGCGTGCCCGACAGCGCGACGGCGGCGCCCATTCCGTGGAGAGTGCGCGCGATGGCGCCGCCCAGCCCGCCGGTCGCGCCGGTGACCAGGGCCTTCCTGCCGGTCAGATCAAACATGCATCCTCCGCGATCGGCGTTTCCCGTCTCACCCGTTCCGGGTCTTGAAGCCTTCGATATCGCCGGCCGAGCCGACCGACAGCGTCCGCGCCTCGGGCGCGATGCGCTTTCCCAGCCCGGCCAGGACCTTGCCGCTGCCGGCCTCGACGAAATCGGCGACGCCGGCCTGCGCCATGGCCACCACGCATTCGCGCCAGCGCACCGTGCCCGTGACCTGCGCCACCAGGGAGGCGCGGATCGCGTCGGGATCGCTCAGGGGCGCCGCGCCGACATTGGCCATGACCGGGACGACCGGCGCCGCGAGCGCGACGTCGGCCAGCGCCGCCTGCATCGCCTGCGCCGCCGGCGCCATCAGGGCGCAGTGGAACGGGGCGGAGACCGGGAGCAGCATGGCCCGCCTGACGCCGCGCCCGGCCGACAGCGCGATCGCCCGCTCGATCGCCGCCTTCGCGCCCGAGAGCACGACCTGCCCACCGCCATTGTCGTTGGCGACCTCGCAGACCTGGCCTTGGGCGGCGTCCCCGGCGATGGCGCTCGCCAGGTCGAGATCGGCCCCGAGCAGCGCGGCCATCGCGCCCTCGCCGGCGGGCACGGCCTGCTGCATCGCATCGCCGCGAACCCGCAGCAGCCGGGCGGCGTCCGCGATGCTGAAACTGCCGGCCGCCGCGAGCGCCGAATACTCGCCGAGAGAATGGCCCGCGACGAAGGCGGCGTCGCGCGCCAGAGAAAGCCCGGCCTCCGCCTCCAGCACGCGGATGGCCGCGAGGCTGACCGCCATCAGGGCCGGCTGCGCATTGGCGGTGAGCGTCAATTCGTCGGCGGGCCCGTCCCACATCAGGGCCGAAAGCTTTTGCGACAGCGCGTGGTCGATCTCGTCGAAGACCGCCTTCGCGGCAGGGAAGGCGTCGGCCAGACTCTTGCCCATGCCAACGGCCTGGGAACCCTGGCCCGGAAAGATGAAGGCGGTCGTCATCTGCAGCGCGCCTCGGTCGTCAAGATTATGTCATCGGAGGGCGGCTGTGTCATTGCGGGAGCGCGCAAGTAAAGCGCCGAACGCGATGTTTGCTCTTCGGACGCCTGAATTTGCTTGCGCTGCACCGCAGCAGCCTGTAACGACCCGCGTCTGCTTGTTCGGCCGGAGGCTGAACGGATGGCGCGCGTCCGGTCGCATGACCCTCGCGCGCAGGCTGGTCGCCAGTCGGCATCCCGTGTCTCCGCCTTCGATGAAATCCTGTCGGGCCTTGTCCAGGGCTCGGAGGGCTCCGCGTCGAACGAGGCAGGGTGAAGAAAGGAAGGCCACTCAATGGCGTTGTACGAGCATGTCCTGCTCGCGCGGCAGGATGTCAGCGCGCAGCAGGTCGAGACCCTTATCGAACAGTTCAAGGGCGTTATCGAGTCCAATGGCGGTTCGGTTCCCAAGGTCGAGTATTGGGGCGTCAAGTCGCTGGGCTATCGCATCAAGAAAAACCGCAAGGCGCATTATTCGCTTCTGAACATCGACGCCCCCTCGGCCGCCGTGGCCGAGATGGAGCGCCAGATGCGCATCAACGAGGACGTGCTGCGCTTCCTGACCATCCGCGTCGAGGAACTGGAGGAAGGCCAGTCGGCCATGCTCCAGAAGCGCGACCACGACGACCGCGGCGACCGGGGCGATCGCTTCGACCGTGGCGGCGGCGACCGCTTCGACCGCGAC
>JAKFWE010000352.1 GCA_021732895.1 Allobosea sp.
CTATGATGGCGAAGGTCGGCGCCGCCAGAGCCGGGATGCGGCCACTGACGAGTCCGGCCCACAGCGTCGTCGCCATCTCGCTCGGCGCGACGATCACGGTCCTGCGGACCAGACCGGCGCGAACGGCCGCCTCCAGAGCGGCGACGGCCGTCATGACGAGGGCGAACCGCAGCCGGCCGGCGCCGATCACGCGGCCGCCTCCGCCGGCGTCGCCTGCCGCAGCGCATGGCGCGCCTCCGGCGCCAGGGCGCGCCAGAGCTGGTGGGTCAGCTCCGGAAAGCGCGGCGAGGTGACCAGCGCCGAGGTCCGGTCCGGTCCCCAGCCGGTCTCGACCTCGGCGACGATGCGCCCGGGCCGCGCCGACATCACCAGAACGCGGTCGGCCAGCAGCGCGGCCTCGTCGAGCGAATGCGTGATCAGGACGACGGAGGCGCCGCTGGTCCGCCAGAGCTTCAGCAGTTCGTCGCCCATGAACAGCCGGGTCTGCGCGTCGAGCGCGCCGAAGGGCTCGTCGAGCAGGATCAGGCGCGGCTCGAGCACGAGCGTCCTGGCGATGCAGACGCGCTGGCGCATGCCGCCGGAGAGCTGCGCCGGATAGGCGTCGGCGAAATCCGACAGCCCCATCAGCGCGATGGCGGCCGCCACCTTGTCCGCGACGATCGTGGCGGCGACGCCGCGACGCCGCAGGCCGAAGCCGATATTGCCGGCGACGGTGAGCCAGGGAAAGCTGGCGTCCTGCTGGAACACGACCCCGATCCCGTCCGGCGGCTGTCCGGCGACGAGCCTGTCCTCGAAACGCACGACGCCCTCGCTCGCCGGGGCGAGGCCGGAGACGACGTCGATCAGGGTGGATTTGCCGCAACCCGACGGGCCGACCACGGCGACGAACTCGCCGGCGTCGACGGCCATGTCGAGCGGTCCCAGCGCGTGCAGCGGCTGGCGCCCGTCCACGCCCGGATAGCTGCGTGCGACGCCCGCGAGGCTGAGATGGGCCGCCATCACATCGCCGGCTTCGGCAGATCGGCCGGCAGATAGGACGCATCGACGAGCTGGCCCCAGGCCGGCGCCTCGCCATCGAGGGCGCCGACGAGTCTGAGGCCCTTCACCTGCGCATCGAGCGCGGCCTTGTCGAAATCGCCGCGGCTCCAGTAGCGGTCGCGGACATAGCGCTCGATCACGGCCTTGGCCACCTCGGGCTTGAGATCATGCGTGCGGGCGACGATCGCCGCCGTCTCCTCCGGGTTGGCGTAGATGAAATCCACCGCCTTGCGGCGCGCCGCCAGCAGGGCGCGCAGCCTGTCGCCGTTCTTCGCGGCGAATTCGCGTGTGGTGAAGCCGATCGTCTGCGTCAGCGGCGGCGCGTGGTCGGCATAGGCGAAGGCGACGCGAAAGCGCGGCCCCAGCGTGGTCAGGATCGGTTCGATCACCGGCATCACGTCGATCTGGCCGGCCGACAGCATGGCCAGGCCCTCGCGCATGCCGCCGGTCGCGACCAGCGTCAGATCAGCCTCCTTCAGGCCGGCCGCGTCGAACACCATGCGGCCGAGATAGTCGGAGCCGGATTTGGGGTTGGTGTAGCCGATCTTGCGGCCCTTGACGTCCTGGAGCGAGCGGATCGGGCTGTCGGGCTTGACGATCCAGAACATGTCGACCGGCCCGGAAACCGCGGCGTTGACCGCGACGACGTCCTGCCCCCTGAGCCTGGCGGTCATCACCGCGCCGAGCGCCGCCTCTCCGAACGGGAACGGGCTCGCCAGCACGTTGCGAACGGTCGTGCCGCCGCCATCGCCGGAGACGATGCGCGACACCGGCAGGCCGGCCTCGGCGAAGAATCCCTTCTCCATCGCCACCGCATAGGGCGCGCCCTGCACGAGCGAGCCGTAATGCGCCACCGTCAGCTCGACGCCCTGCGCCGCCGCAGGCGCGCCTTGGGCCAGCGCGATGGCGCACAGGGCCGCCGCAGCCCATCTGATCGTCCTCATCTGACATCCTCCCTCTTGGCTGTTGTCGTTGAAGTCGCGCCGCCCGGCCGCGGCTCAGTCGCCGAACACGGCGTCGGGCAGCGCCGCCACCTCCTCGCCGGAGGCGCGGACATGGGCGCGCATCAGCGCGTCGGCGGCGTCGGCGTCGCCCGTGAGAACGGCGGCGGCGATCCGGGCATGGTCGGAGCGCGAGCGCTCGACCAGTTCCCAGGTCATCAGGGCGCGGAACTGCAGCCGAAAGACGGGCACGATCAGCATGTCGAGCTGGCGCTCGAGCACGCGATTATCCGCATGGCGCACGATCGCCTGGTGGTAGCGGCGGTTCTCGGCGAGATAGGCGCCGATGTCGCCGGCGCGATGCCGGGCCGCGATCTCACCCAGCTCGGCCGAGAACGCCGCACGCGCCGCCGGGCTCCGCATCACCATCTCGGCCGCGCCGCGCGCCGCGAGACCTTCGAGCAGCTCCCGGACACGATAGAGTTCGCCGACCTCGCGCCGGTCGAGCCGCCGCACGCTGGCGCCGCGATAGGGCTCGACCTCGACGAGGCCGTCGGTGGCGAGGCGGCCGAGCGCCTCGCGGATGGTGCTGCGCCCCGCGCCGCAGCGGCGCGAGAGTTCGGCCTCGATCAGACGCTGCCCCGGAGCGAACGACCCTTCCAGGATCCAG
>JAKFWE010000418.1 GCA_021732895.1 Allobosea sp.
TCCCGGTGGAGCAGCTTCGGGTTTGACGAGTTCCGCGGGATCCGCCTGCGGAATGGCCGGCTTCTGTTCAGGCCGATCGTCGTCGGCCTAAAGCTCAACCAGCATCGGACGATACCTGAAGGAGCTTCGATAAAGTCCTGCACCTTCACGCGCCGCGGCCGTCATTGGTGGATCACCATGGCCGTCGACGTGGCTGCAGCCGATCGTCATGTCGATCCTGACACGGCCGTCGGCATCGACGTCGGTGTGGCTCATCTCGCGACGACGTCGGCCGGCGAGCACTTCGAGAACGCCAGACCGCGCAGCCGGCGCCAGCGGGAGCTGCGGGTCGCGGCTCGGGCGCTGGCACGCTGCAAGCGTGGATCCAAGCGCAGGCGGAAGGTCAGGGCCCGCCTGGCTGCACTCCAGCGCCAAGTGCTGGCGGCTCGCAACAACCACCTCCATCAGGTGTCGGCCGTGATGGCCAAGCGCTATGCTTTCATCGCTGTGGAGAATTTGAAGCTCAGGAACATGACCAGGTCGGCCGCCGGAACGGTTGATGATCCAGGGAAGAATGTCCGGCAGAAAGCCGGGCTCAACCGGTCGCTGCTCGATGCGGCGCCGGGGCGTCTGATCGAGCTAATCACCTACAAGGCTGAGAGAGCCGGTGGGATGGTGGTGAAGGTCGATCCGCGTCGCACCTCACAGGACTGCTCGTCCTGCGGCGTGAGGGTCGAGAAGAAGCTCTCTGTTCGGGAGCATCGCTGCTCTTGCGGGACTGTGCTCGACCGGGACCACAATGCGGCGCTGAACATCCTCAACCGCGCGCTTGCCGCGCACGGGCGGGCTAAACCGCCTGGAGACGAAAACGTGGGGCATCAGCCCGTGCGTCGTCTCGGAAACGCGGTCGCCAAAGCCGCGTAGCGGCTGAAGCCCCGTAGCCCGTCAACGGATCAACCTCCAATGACGGATAGCCCTGTAACGGCAGCAAGTTCAACTTTGTCCTGAGCTATCTTGCGACAGGCGGGCATTCCATCTGGCAGGTCGAGGACGACCCGTTCGACAGTCGCGGGCACATCTCCAGACAGCGGTGTTCAGTGTTCACGCCCAAGGCCTATCGTGCCGCGATCAGGCACTTCTCGACGACAATCTGACAGGCGCGGCAGTTCGCAAAGCAGAAAGGGCCCGGCATTGCTGCCGGGCCCTTTCTCGTGATCTGGCAAGAGGCCTTTCAGCGCGCCTGGGCAGGCGCAGCCGGAGCGGGAGCGGCCGGAACAGGGGCCGCCTTGGGTGTGGCGCTCGATCCGTTCACCGAGGCGACGAGCGTATCGATGGCGTTATCGCCGCCGGTGAAGCCGGCCTCGCTCAGCACACGGTCCAGCACCGGCTTGTTGGCCTGATAGGAGAGCAGCTGACCAGCCAGGCCCTCGCCCGTCCCGACGCCGCTCGCACCGCCATCGCCGGTCCCGCGGCCCAGCATGCCGCCGGTGTCGAAGATCCGGATCTCCTTGATGTTCTCGATCGGCTTCACGGCCTGGGCGATGGCCTCCGGGACGATCCGGATGCGCTCGCGCGCCAGCTCGAAGCTGATGACGTTGTCGCCGATCGCGTTCTTCGCGGTGTTGATGGCGGTCAGCGCCTCGGCCTCGGCCAGACCCTTCTCGCGGATACCCGTCGCCTCGGTCTTGGCCGCATTCGCGTTGGCGCTCGCGATGGTCTCGATCGCTTCGGCGCGGCTCTGGGCAGCCTCCTTCTCCGCGGTCGCAGCGACCGTCACCGCAGTCGCTTGCGTCTCGGCTTCCTGCTGGGCGGCGATGACGGCGATGCGCTTGGTGCGGTCGGCGATCTCGACGGCCTTGGCCGTGGCGACCTTTTCCTCCGCAGCAACGGCGAGCGCACGAGCTTCGTCAGCCTTGGCCCTGGCGCGCGATTCTTCTTCGCTCTTCTCCGAGATCGCGATGTCGCGCTCCTGTGCGGCGATGCGAACCTCGCGCTCGGCATTGATCTGAGCGCTCTCCCTCACCCGGCGCGCATCGGCTTCACGCTCGGCGACCGTCCGCTCAGAGTTGATCCGGGCCTCTTCCTCGGCCTGCCGGGCCTCGGCTTCCTTCTGGGCGACCTCGGACCGGGTCTTGGACGTGGCGTTGGCGATGTCGCGCTTCTGGTTGAGCGTCGCTTCCGTCTGCTGCTTTTCCAGCCCGAGCTTCAGCTCTGTTGCCTCGCGATCCTTCTCGGCGATCGAGACTTCGGTGTCTCGCTTCACCTCGTTGCGCTCCTTGCGGCGCTGTTCGGAGATGCGCGTCAGAGCGGTCAGGCCTTCGGCGTCGAACACGTTGGTCTCGTTGAAGAACCGGATATCGGTCTGATCGAGACGCGTCAGCGAGACGCTTTCGAGCTCCAGGCCGTTCGACTGCAGGTCGGCTGCAACCGCTTCCTGGACGGCCTTCACGAAATCGGTCCGCTTCTCCTGGAGATCGCTGAGCGTGATCGTCGCAGCCGCCGACCGCAGAGCGTCGATGAACTTGGCTTCGATCAGCTGGCGCAGCTCGTCGGCATCGTTGGTGCGATCGCCCAGGGTCTGGGCTGCCAGCGCGATAGAGCCGGCTTCAGGCTGGACGCGGACATAGAACTAGGCGCCGATATCGACCCTCAGCCGGTC
>JAKFWE010000495.1 GCA_021732895.1 Allobosea sp.
CATTTTGATGGTTCGGACGCTCTCTGCATTTAGCACTACCTCGCCGCTGTGGCGGTTGGGTCTGCGTCTCTCTGGTTGATGGGCCTTCCCCTCACCCCTGCCCCTCTCCCTCCGGGAGAGGGGTTCTTCCAGCGCCACTGATTTACAGCAAACGACAATCCCCCTATCTCCCATCGCCAAGTTCACCGAAAGCCGACGGCCCCATCATGCGTCCCGAAGTCCAGACCCAGCTCGACAACGCCAAGCAGTCGATCGGACTGCTGAGGAGGCATCTTTGACTGGGATGTCGCGCATCGCCGCCTCGCGGAACTGAACGCCCTTTCGGAGGGCCCCGATTTCTGGAACGACGCCGACGCGGCGCAGAAGCTGATGCGCGAGCGCACCGCGCTGGAAACGCAGATCGAGGGCATCGGCAAGCTCGAGCGCGATCTCGACGACGCGCTGACCTTCATCGAGCTCGGCGAGATGGAGGATGACGCCGCCTCGATCGCCGAGGGCGAGGCCGGCATCAAGGCCGTCGAGACGGAAGCCGCGCGGCTGCAGGTCGAAACGCTGCTGTCGGGCGAGGCCGACATGCTCGACACCTATCTCGAGATCCATCCCGGCGCCGGCGGCACCGAGAGCCAGGACTGGGCCGAGATGCTACTGCGCATGTATCGGCGCTGGGGCGAGCGCCGCAAGCTCAAGGTCGAGACGCTCGAATACCAGGACGGCGACCAGGCCGGCATCAAGTCGGCTACGCTGCAGTTCAAGGGCCACAACGCCTATGGCTGGCTGAAGACGGAAAGCGGCGTGCACCGGCTTGTGCGAATCTCGCCATTCGATTCGAACGCGCGCCGGCAGACCTCCTTCGCCTCGGTCTGGGTCTACCCCGTGGTCGACGACCGCATCGTCATCGACATCAACGAATCCGACTGCCGGATCGACACCTACCGGGCGCAAGGCGCGGGCGGGCAGCACATCAACACGACCGATTCGGCCGTGCGCATCACGCATATCCCGTCAGGCATCGCGGTCTCCTGCCAGCAGGAGCGCTCGCAGCACAAGAACAAGGCCAAGGCCTGGGACATGCTCCGCGCGCGGCTCTACGAGGTCGAACTGAAGAAGCGGGAGGACAAGGCCAATGCCGAGCAGGCCTCCAAGACCGATATCGGCTGGGGCCACCAGATCCGCTCCTACGTGCTGCAACCCTACCAGCTCGTGAAGGACCTGCGCACCGGCGTCAGTTCGACGGCGCCGGGAGACGTGCTCGACGGCGATCTCGATCCGTTCATGGAGGCCTCGCTGGCGCAGCGCGTCTACGGCACCGAGGTCGAGGTCGAGGACATCGACTGAGCGGGCGCGATGGTCGGGCGCCGCGCGCCGATTGCCGGGCAGGCCGAGTTTGCCTGGACGGCACGGGTCGAGAGGGGCGCGCGCGGGGCGAGGCCGCCGCCCTTCTCGCCGAAGAGCTGAAAGCGATAGACGAGACTTTCGACCCCGCGAGGCTGCGTTTCAGCGAGCGTCATCTCAGCCATGCGGCGAGCGCGTTCAATCCGTCGCCTTTCGAGAAGGCGCTGGCGCTGACGCTGGACGGCGTCGGGGAATGGCCGACCAGTTCCGTCGCGCTCGGCCCGCGTTCGCTGGGGCTGCTCTATTCGGCCTTCACGCATTGCCGCGGCTTCAAGGTCAATTCAGGCGAGTACAAGCAGATGGGGCTCGCTCGCTATGACCGGCCGGTTCACGCCGCCGCGATTCTCGACAGGCTGGTCGATCTCAAGAGCGACGGCAGTTTCCGGCTCGACCAGTTTTCGACTACACGGCCGGCTTGACCATGACCAACCGCCGCTTCGAGGCGCTGTTCCGCCAGCCGGTGCGCCCCGCCGAGGATCTGCTGACGCCGTTCGACATGGAGCGCCGAGACCGGCGGAGCGCGGCGCTCAGAGCTTGCCGGCGAGCTTTCCGCCGGCGCGCAGGAACCGGATCGGATAGACCGGCTCGTCGTAGATCCGGGTTTCGTAATGCAGATGCGGCCCGGTCGAGCGGCCCGTCGAACCGACGCGGCCGAGAACCGCGCCGCTGGACACCGTCTGGCCCGGCGAAACCATGATCGCCGACATGTGGGCGTAGCGCGTGGTGACGCCGCCGGCATGCTCGATCTCGACCATGTTGCCGTAGCCGCCGGAATATTCGGCCGTGACGACCTTGCCGGGCGCGGTCGCGCGGATCGGCGCGCCGTGATCGCCGCGGAAGTCGACCCCGGTATGCATGGCGGGGCCGCGGGTGAAAGGATCGACCCGGTAGCCGAAATTCGACGACATATCGACATCGCCCGCCATCGGCCGGCGCAGCGGCAGCCGCTCGACGGCGGCGCGCAGGCGCAGCACCGCCTGGATACGCGGCTGCAAGGCGCCGAGCGTGGCTTCGAACGGGCCTGCCGAGGGGTCGATCCGGAACGGAACGAAGGGCCCGCCGAGGCCGCCGGCCGTCGCGTCGGCCGGAGTCACCCGGTTCATGTCGAGGCCGGTCTTGGCCAGCGCCGCGCGCAGCGTCTTCTGGGAATCCGCGACGCGCCTGTCCATCTGCCGCACCGCGTCGAGCTGGCTCTGCGCCGTCTGCGCCATGGCGTCGTCGAGGACGGAGAGGGCCGCCGCCAC
>JAKFWE010000450.1 GCA_021732895.1 Allobosea sp.
TCACGCATTTCCACGGCGATCATTTCGGTTCGCTGCCGGCCTTTCTCCTCGACGCGCATTTCGTCTCTCGCCGGAAGGAACCGCTGACGATCGCCGGCCCGCGCGGCGTCGAGCGCCGCACGATGCACGCGCTCGAGGCCGACTTTCCGGGCGCCGCCGCCAATGCCTGGCGCTTCCCGATCGTCTATGTCGAGGTGACGCCGGAGACGCCGGCGTCCCTGTCGGGCATCGCCGTCTCCGCCTTCCCGATGGCGCACGACGAACGCGCCGGCCCCTGCCAGGGCTACCGGCTGGCGCATGGCGGCAAGATCTTCGCCTTTTCGGGCGACACGGCCTGGACCGACGCGCTCGTGCCGCTCGCCGACGGGGCCGACGCGCTGCTGATCGAGTGCTACGCCTTCGACACGGTGCTGGCGAACCATCTCGACTACCAGACCCTGGCCTCGCGCCGGGCCGAGCTGAACACGCCACGCGTGATCCTGACCCATATGAACGCCGGCATGCTGGCGCGGCCCGAACCGTTTCCACTGGAGCGCGCCTTCGACGGCATGGTCGTGTCGCTGTGAGCGCGGCGGGCGCGCCGGCGATCGAACTCGTCGCCATCAGCAAGCGCTTCGGCCCGGTCCAGGCGAACAGGGCGGTCTCGCTCAGCGTCGCGGCCGGGACCATCCACGGCGTCGTCGGCGAGAACGGGGCCGGGAAATCGACCCTGATGTCGATCCTCTATGGCTTCTACGAAGCCGATTCGGGTGAGGTTCTGATCGCCGGAAGCCGGCGCGCCATCGCCAGCCCGGCCGACGCGATCGCGGCGGGGATCGGCATGGTCCACCAGCATTTCATGCTGGTGGAGACGTTGAGCGTCGTCGAGAACGTCGTCCTCGGGGCGGAGGGCGGCGCCTGGCTCGGCGGCGGGCTGGCGCGGGCGCGGGCCGAGCTGGCGCGGCTTTCGCGCGATTACGGGCTGTCGATCGACCCCGACGCCATCGTCGGCGAACTCGGCGTCGGCCTGCGCCAGCGCATCGAAATCCTCAAGGCGCTCTATCGGGGCGCGGACATCCTGATCCTCGACGAGCCGACGGCGGTGCTGACGCCGCCCGAGGCCGACCAGCTCTTCGTGCTGCTGCGGGCGTTGAAGGCGGCCGGCAAGACGGTGATCCTGATCACCCACAAGCTGCGCGAGATCATGGCGATCACCGACGCCGTCTCGGTGATGCGGCGCGGCGAGATGGTCGCCCATTTCGAGACGGCGGCGACCTCGCCGGCGGAGCTGGCCGAGGCGATGGTCGGCCGGCGCGTCCTGTTGCGCGTCGAGAAGGAGCCGCGCGGGCGCGGCGCGCCCGTGCTGGAGATCGCGGGCCTGGAACTCGAGGACGCGCAGGGTGTGAGCCGGCTCGCCGAGATCGGCCTGACGCTGCATGCCGGCGAGATCGTCGGCGTCGCCGGCGTCGCCGGCAACGGCCAGAGCGAGCTGCTCTACGTGCTGGCCGGGCTGATCCAGCCCTCGCGCGGCGTGATCCGCCTGAACGGCGCCATCCTGAACGCGGTCGATCGCAATCCGGCGAAGCTGCGCCGGCTTGGCCTGATGCACATCCCCGAGGATCGGCAGAAGGCCGGCCTCGTCACCGCGTTCTCGGGGGCGGAGAACGCCATCCTCGGCTATCAGGACGATCCGGCCTTCCGAACCGGGCCGCTTCTGTCTCCCTCCCGGATCGCGGCCCATGCGCGCGAGGCCTTCGCCGCCTATGACGTGCGCCCGCCCGACCCCGCGCTCAAGACGGCGAACTTCTCCGGCGGCAACCAGCAGAAGATCGTGCTCGCCCGCGAGATCGAGCGCGCGCCCAAGGTGCTGCTCGTCGGCCAGCCGACGCGTGGCGTCGACATCGGCGCGATCGAGTTCATCCATCGCCGCCTGATCGCCTTGCGCGACGCGGGGGTCGCGATCCTTCTGGTTTCGGTGGAGCTGGAGGAGGTGATGGCGCTGTCGGACCGGATCGTGGCCATGTGTGGCGGCAGGATCATGGGCGAACGCACGGCCGAATCCGCGAACGAGCGCGATCTCGGCCTGCTGATGGCCGGCGTGACGGAGCGGGCGGCGTGACGACTCACCCGGTATCGCAGGCGCTGCGCCCTCTTGCCTTCTCCCGAATGGGAGAAGGTGGCCCGGAGGGCCGGATGAGGGCCTGCCGGTCGACCGTAAGGCGTAACGGCTCCGTTTCGCTTCAACAACCGGCGGCGGTCCCTCACCGCTGCCCCTCTCCCGGCGCCGCGTCCTGCGAGGTCGCGCCATGAGCGCCGCCCCCATCGTCCTGCCGCGCTGGGCCGATGCAGGCCTCGTCCCGCTCGTCTCGGTCGTGGCCGCGCTGCTCGTCGCCGGACTCGTCGTGATCGGCATCGGCGAGAGCCCGCTCGAGGCGACGGGGCTGTTGCTGCGCGGGGCGCTGGGTTCGGCCGAGGGCGTCGCCTTCACGCTCTACTACGCTACTAACTTCATCTTCACGGGGCTGGCCGTCGCGGTCGCGTTCCACGCCGGGCTGTTCAACATCGGCGGCGAGGGGCAGGCGACCATCGCCGGCGTCTTCGCAGCGCTGGCCTGCCTCTGGTTCGCTCCG
>JAKFWE010000083.1 GCA_021732895.1 Allobosea sp.
CTGGCAGGACCCCGCCGAACTGACGCGTGCGATCCGCGAGGTCACGGCCGCCTATGTCGCCGCCGGCGTCGATCCGAAGCGCAGCATCATCTTCAACCAGAGCCAGGTGCATCAGCACGCCGAACTCGCCTGGGTGTTCAACTGCGTCGCCCGTCTGGGCTGGCTCAACCGGATGACCCAGTTCAAGGAGAAGGCCGGCAAGGACAAGGAGAACGCCTCGATCGGGCTTTACGCCTATCCCGCGCTGATGGCCGCCGACATCCTGCTCTACAAGGGCACGCATGTCCCCGTCGGCGAGGACCAGAAGCAGCATCTCGAACTGGCGCGCGACATCGCCCAGAAGTTCAACAACGACTTTTCCGCGCGGATCGCTGAAAAAGGCCTGGGAACCGGCGATCTCGGCTTTTTTCCGCAGCCGGAGCCGATGATTCAGGGGCCGGCCCCGCGCGTGATGAGCCTGCGCGACGGCGCCAGGAAAATGTCCAAGTCGGACCCGTCGGATTACTCGCGCATCAATCTGACCGACGACGCCGAGACCATCGCCACCAAGGTGCGCAAGGCGAAGACCGACCCGGAGGCGCTGCCCTCCGAGGAGAAGGGGCTGGAGGGCCGGCCGGAAGCGGAGAATCTCGTCGGCATCTATGCCGGGCTCGAAGGCGTCACCAAGGCGCAGGTGCTGTCGCAGTTCGGCGGCGGCCAGTTCTCGGGCTTCAAGGCGGCTCTGGTCGATCTCGCCGTGGCGAAGCTCGCCCCCATCGCCGACGAGATGCGCCGCCTGCTCGCCGATCCCGGCCATATCGACGTGATCCTGAACGACGGCGCCGGCCGGGCGGCGGCGATCGCGGCCCCTGTCATGGCCGACGTCAAGGACATCGTCGGCTTCGTCGGCCGTCGCTGAGCCGTCATTGCGAGCGAAGCGAAGCAACCCAGGGGCTGCGGAGCTCGACGTCCCCTGGGTTGCTTCGTCGCTTCGCTTCTCGCAATGACGGGCAGCGCCCTTGCGCTGACCTCACGGCGCGGTTCACCATGCCGGCTCCTGGAAGCGGCGACAGGGTATCTTCATGCTCAAGCGACGGCGGTCCTATGAAACGGGCCATCGCCCGAAATTCCTCGCGGTGGTGGACGACAGCGCCGAGTGCGCCAAGGCCGTGCGCTTCGCGGCGCGCCGCTGCGCCCGCGTCGGGGCGGCGATCGTGCTGCTCGGCGTCGCGACGCCGCCCGAGCACGAGACCTGGCTCGGCGTCGGCGAGGTGATGCGGGCCGAGGCCGAGGCCGAGGCGGAAAAACTGCTCGACGAGGCGGCGGCGGCGGTGCGCGAGCTCGCCGGGATGGAGCCCGAAAGGATCGTGCGCACCGGCGTCAGGGGCGAGGAGGTGGTCAAGCTGATCGAGGCCGACGAGGACATCTCGCTGCTGGTGCTCGCCGCCGGCTCGGGCCGCGACGGACCCGGCCCGCTGGTCAGCGCGCTCGCCGGAAAGTCGGCCGCGACCTTCCCGATTCCGGTGGCGATCGTGCCCGGCCACCTCGAGGACGAGGAAATCGACGCGCTCGCCTGACTGGCGCGCCGAGCGCAAGGCTCCTATATCTCGCGCGGGAACCATCATCCCGCGCAGGAACGGCGGCCTTGACCCGCCGGAGCCGGAGGCCGCCATGTTCATCCAGACCGAAGCCACGCCCAACCCCGCCACCCTCAAATTCCTGCCCGGCCGTTCGGTGATGCAGGAGGGCACGCTCGAACTGCGCGACCCGGCGCAGGCGGAGCGTTCGCCGCTGGCCCAGCGCCTGTTCGGCGTCTCGGGCGTCGCCGGCGTGTTCTTCGGCGGAGACTTCATCACCGTGACCAAGTCCGACGGCGAATGGGCCCATCTCAAGCCCGCCATCCTCGGCGCGATCATGGAGCATTTCATGTCCGGTGCGCCGGTGCTGGCCGACGGAGCCGGGGCCGATGCGACCGAGGAGGGCGAGTTCTTCGCGCCCGAGGACGCCAAGACCGTCGAGACCATCAAGGACCTGCTCGAGACCCGGATCCGCCCGGCGGTGGCGGGCGACGGCGGCGACATCACCTTCCGCGGCTTCAGGGACGGCGTCGTCTACCTCGCCATGAAGGGCTCCTGCTCGGGCTGCCCGTCCTCGACGGCGACGCTGAAACACGGCATCCAGAACCTGATGCGCCATTTCCTGCCGGATGTGCGCGAGGTCGAGGCCATCTGAGCCCACGCCAGAGCCGATGCGCATCCTGGCGATCGACACCGCGCTCGGGGCCTGTTCGGCCTGCGTGCTCGATTCCGGCGAAACGATTCCCCTCGCCGGCGAGCAGGTCGCGATGGATCGCGGCCACGCCGAGGCGCTGATGCCGATGATCGAGCGTGTGATGGCCGCTGTCGACGGCGGCTTCTCCTCGCTCGACCGGGTCGCGGTGACGATCGGCCCGGGCAGTTACACCGGCCTGCGCGTCGGCGTGGCGGCGGCGCTGGCGATCGCCTTCGCCGCCGAGATCCCGGCCGTGGGCGTCACCACGCTGGCGGCCACCGCCTCGCCGCTGATCGGGCGCGAGACGGGCCGCGTCATCGCCGCGGCCCTCGACGCACGCCACGGGCAGGTC
>JAKFWE010000445.1 GCA_021732895.1 Allobosea sp.
GATCGGATCGAGCCCGGAGGTCGGCTCGTCGAGAAAGACGATCTCGGGATCGAGCGCCAGCGCGCGAGCCAGCGCCGCGCGCTTGATCATGCCGCCGGAGAGATCGGACGGAAACTTGTCGGCGGCGTCAGGCGGCAGGCCCACGAGTTCGAGCTTGAGCAGCGCCATCTCGTCGAGCAGGGCCGGAGACAACTGAAGATACTCGCGCATCGGCACCTGGATGTTCTGCTTGACGGTCAGCGCCGAGAACAGCGCGCCGTGCTGGAACATCACGCCGAAACGCCGCTCCAGCGCGCGCCGCGAAGCCGCGTCGAGGCTGTCGATATCCTCGCCGAGCACCTCGATCGTGCCCCGCGCTTTCGGCACCAGACCGAGGATCGTGCGCGTCAGCACCGACTTGCCCTGGCCGGAGCCGCCGACGAAGCCGAGAATCTCGCCGCGCCGGACATCGAGATCGAGCCCCCGCATGATCACCTTCGGGCCGAAGGCGACGCGCAGATTGCGCACGCGGATGACGACGTCCTCGTCGCCGGCCTCGCCCTCCGCGGCGCTCTCCCCAACCGGTTGAACCGTCATCGAGCGAGGCCCTCAGAACGCGATCGACGCGAAGAAGATCGCAAACAGGCCATCGACCACGATGACCATGAAGATCGCCTTCACCACCGAGGCCGTGACCTGCCGGCCGAGCGATTCGGCCGAACCCTTGACCGCCAGCCCCTCGATGGAGGCGATCAGCCCGATCACGAACGCCATGAAAGGGGCCTTGATGAGGCCGACGGCGAAATGCTTCCAGGTGATCACCGATTGCAGCCGCGCCAGGAACGTGTCGATGCCGATGCCGCCATAGAGCCAGGCCACCATCGCCGCGCCCGAGAGCCCGGACATCGCCGAGATGAAGGTCAGGATCGGCAGCGAGATCATCAGGGCCAGAATGCGCGGCACGACCAGCACTTCGATCGGATCGAGCCCCATCACCCTGAGCGCGTCGATCTCCTCCTGCATCTTCATCGAGCCGATCTCGGCGGTGAAGGCCGAGCCGGAGCGGCCGGCGATCATGATCGAGGTCAGAAGCACCGCGAGTTCGCGCAGGATCAGGATGCCGGTCAGGTTGACGACGAAGGCCGTCGCGCCGAACTGCTGAAGCTGGAAGATGCCTTGCTGTGCGACGATGCAGCCGACGAGGAACGAGATCAGCATGATGATCGGCGCGCCGTTGAAGGCGATGAGCTCGATCTGGTTGATCAGGGACGGGCCGCGGAACCTGCGCGGCCCCAGCACGACCGCGGCCGAGCCGACCACGACCTCGCCGAGGAACATCGCGCCGGTGACGATGTCGCGCCCGAAGCGCACGATGGCGCCGCCGATATTGACCAGCACGTTGACCACGCCGAACTGGCGGGTGGGCTGCGGCGGTTCACGCTCGCGCAGCGTCATCTCGGCGAGCAGGATCGCGTGCGCGGGCGTTTCGCTGACGATCTCGACCTGCGCGCCCTGCGCCTCACGCTCCGCCTTGAGACGGTTCAGCACATAGGCGCCCAGCGAATCGAGACGCGTCACGGCGCTCAGGTCGATCCTGGCGCGGGCGCCCTGCCCGATCCGGCCGCCGAGTTCCTCCAGCAGCGCCTCGATCCGCGGCGCATGCGGGGCGCTCCACGCGCCGTTGAGCGCGATCGAAAGCGCGCCGGCCTCGTCGTCGACATCGGCGCCGGGCCCGGCGGAATCGCGGCTCGCCATGCGGTTGTCGTCACGTCCCTGCGCCGGAATTCCGGGTCTGCGTTCCGCCCCGCCCACGGCGAACAGCGTCCGGACCGGCTACTGTCCCTGGCGGACTGTATCGCCGTGCAGCCTGCGCTTGGCAAGCAGGACGAGCGCCAATCCCGCCAGCGCCAGCGCCGTCATCGCCAGGAACACGCCGACGCCATAACGCCGGTAGAGATAGCCGGACAGAAGCGTCGCGACGGCGCTGGCCAGCGCGCCCGTTGCCGTGAGCCGCCCCTGGGCGGCGGCCCGCCGGCCGTCCGGCGCGAGCGACGACATGACCGCCATGACGCCCAGATGCATGCCGCCGAAGCTCAGGCCGTGCAACACCTGGAGCAGGATGGCGCCGACGAAGCCAGGGTCGAGCGCCATCAGCGCGAAGCGCACGGCCGCGGCGCCGGCGCCGAGCGCCATCAGCCAGAGACCGGCGACGCCGCGCGCGACGACGCCTCCGGCCAGGAGAAAGACGCCGATCTCGGCCGCGACCCCGACGGCCCAGAGCATGCCGATCCCCGGTTCGGAGACGCCCTGACCGCGCCAGTGCAACGAACCGAAGGCATAGATCGCGGCATGGCTGGCATGGACGAAAGCCGCAGCCGCCAGCACAAGCCAGAAGGCCTCGCCGAACCCTGCGGACGGCGCTTCCGCCGTTCGGCCGATCGGCGTCGCGGCGGCAGGCGGAGCCGGCGCAGCCAGCGCCGCCGCACCGGCCATCCCGGCGCTGAGCGCCAGTGCGACCGGCACGATCCGCGCGCCGTCCGCCGCGATCCAGTAGCCGCCGGCGATGTTCGCGGCGAGAAAGGCGACCGAGCCCCAGAGGCGGACATGGCCGTAGTCCAC
>JAKFWE010000368.1 GCA_021732895.1 Allobosea sp.
GCTCGACAGCGCGGCGCTCGGCCTCGCCGCCGCGATGGGCCACGCCGCCCTGCCGGTCAGGCGCAGGCCCGTGGTAGCGATCCTCGCCACCGGCGACGAACTCGTCCTGCCGGGCGAGCCCGCCGGCCCCGATCAGATCGTCGCCTCCAACAGCTTCGCGCTGGCGGCTCTGGTCGAGCAAGCCGGCGGCGAGGCGCTCGATCTCGGCATCGCCCGCGACAACCACCCCCACCTCGCCGAAAAGATCGGCAGGGCGCGGGCCGCCGACGCGGATGTGCTGGTGACGCTCGGCGGGGCCTCGGTCGGCGAGCACGATCTCGTGCAGGCCGCCCTGAAAGCGCAGGGCATGGATCTCGGCTTCTGGAAGATCGCCATGCGGCCCGGCAAGCCGATGATGATGGGTCGGCTCGGCCGAATCGTCGCGGTCGGCCTTCCTGGAAACCCGGTCTCGTCCATCGTCTGCGGCCATCTCTTCGTCGTTCCGCTGATCGAGGCGCTGCTCGGCATGCCCGACCCGGCGAAGGACCGCACCGAGGCGGCTGTCCTCGGCGTCGATTTGCCGGCAAATGATGAGCGCCAGGACTATCTGCGCAGCGAATTGCGCACGGTTGCGGGAGGCTTTCATGCCTTTCCGTTCACGAGGCAGGATTCCTCGATGCTGGGCGCCCTCGCGCGCGCCGACGCCCTCGTCCTGCGCGCACCCTTTGCTAAGCCGGCCAAACAAGATGATCCCTGCCGCATTCTGCGGCTGCGTTGAGCCTGCTTGCGGAACACAGCACGAACCTGTATCATGTTCGTGATTTGTTTCGATTGACGCGCCAACGCGGCGCCGGCGGGAACCATGCTGACACGCAAACAGTTCGAACTGCTTCGCTTCATTCAGGAACGCCTGCGCGAAAGCGGCGTGCCTCCCTCCTTCGACGAAATGAAGGACGCGCTCGACCTGCGCTCCAAATCCGGCATCCATCGGCTCATCATGGCGCTGGAGGAGCGCGGCTTCATAAGGCGCCTGCCGAACCGGGCGCGGGCGCTCGAGGTCATCAAGCTTCCGGACGGCGTCGGCGGAACGGCGGCGGCGCGGGGCCGGTTCAGCCCGTCCGTGGTTCAGGGCGGCCTCGGCAAGGTTCGTCCGGTCGCGAACGCGCCCGAAGAGGATGGCCGCGCCACGATCGCGATCCCGGTCATGGGCCGGATCGCTGCTGGAACCCCGGTCTCGGCGATCCAGAGCCGCAGCCACAACGTCTCGCTGCCGGCCGACATGCTGGGCGTCGGCGAGCATTTCGCGCTCGAGGTGCGTGGCGATTCGATGGTGGAGGCCGGCATTCTGGACGGCGACACCGTCGTGATCCGCAAGCAGGACACCGCCAATACCGGCGACATCATCGTGGCGCTGATCGACGAGGAGGAGGCGACGCTCAAGCGGCTGCGCAAGCGCGGCTCCTCGATCGCGCTGGAGGCCGCCAACCCCGCCTACGAGACGCGCGTTCTCGGCCCGGACAGGGTCAAGATCCAGGGACGTCTGGTCAATCTGATGCGGCGCTACTGAAGCGCTTCGACAGCGCTGTCCGCCTCGGTAGGCGGAGGCGCCGCAGCGGCCGGCCGCGCCTCCGCCTCGCCTCCGCCGCGGCGGCTCCAGGGCCGCGTCTTCGCGCCGTCCGAGGCATGGTGGACGCGCCACCCCCCCTTCCGCGCCACCAGCGCCGTCGCGCCGTCGCGGGCGAGCGCCGTCCGGTCGATCAGCCTGGCGGCGCAGGGCGCGGTCCATGGAACCGGCGTGACCACGAGGTCGGCCCGGCGGCAGTCCTCGATGATGGCGAGCCTGTCTCGCGAATAGGCGACGCTGCGGCCGTCGCCGGTCATGATGACGCAACCGAGCGGGTCGCAGCGCGCGCCGTCCTTCAGGGTAGGGTCGTCGGGCTTGCGGCTGTCGCCGTCGGCGCCGAGCCATTGCTGGATCACGAAGGCGCTCGGCCTGCCGGCCAGGATGAGCCGGCCCTGCGGCCCCCGCGCCAGCAGGCCCGAACCGTCGCGCTCGATCAGGATGTCGGGTCTCTCCGGCTTGGCCGCCACCGCGACGCCGGCGGCGAGCGGGACCAGCGCCAGCAGGCGCAGGCGCGTCGTCAGGAGGCAGGCCCAGAGCAGCGCGACCGAGAAGCAGACGAGCGCCGCCTCGCCGAAAGCCGGGATGACGATGGTCGAGCGCTCGATGGAGGCGACCCAGGCCGCCAGCCGGAGCACAAGCTGCGAAGCCAGCCCCATCAGCGCCCAGGCCGGCGCATCGAGCCCGAACGGATAGGTCAGAACGCCGAACACGGCGGCCGGCATCACGATGAGCGAGACGAAAGGCAGGGCCAGCGCGTTGCCGAGCAGCCCGAACGGATTGAAGGTCTGGAAGTGGTAGGCCCCGAACGGGGCGGTCGCCGCCGTCGCGAGCAGCGTCGTGACCAGAATGCCGATCGCGGCCTGGGCGAGCGGCCGCAGCGGCCACGGCCAAGCCGAAGGCGGCTGCGACCGCTAGCGCTCCTGCCAGCGCTCGGCGAAGGAGATCAGCGCCGCCACGGCGCCGAAGGACATCTGGAAGCTCGGGCCGAGC
>JAKFWE010000152.1 GCA_021732895.1 Allobosea sp.
GTCCTGGTCGGCGACTGCGTAGCCGCGATCGAGGCCTTGCCCGAAGCGAGCGTCGATCTCGTCTTCGCCGACCCGCCCTACAACCTGCAGCTCGGCGGCGATCTGCGCCGGCCCGACGACAGCCTCGTCGACGCCGTCGACGACGACTGGGACAAATTCTCGTCCTTCGCCGATTACGACGCCTTCACCCGCGCCTGGCTCAGCGCCTGCCGCCGCGTGCTGAAGCCCGATGGCGCGTTGTGGGTGATAGGCAGCTACCACAACATTTTCCGGGTCGGCGCGATCCTGCAGGATATCGGCTTCTGGATGCTGAACGACATCGTCTGGCGCAAGGCCAATCCGATGCCGAATTTCCGCGGCCGGCGCTTCACCAACGCCCATGAGACGCTGATCTGGGCGGCGCGCGGCGAGCGCTCCAAATACACCTTCCATTACGAGGCGCTGAAGGGCGGCAACGACGATCTGCAGATGCGCTCGGACTGGTATCTGCCGCTCTGCACCGGCGAGGAACGGCTGAAGGACGGCGCGGGCGCCAAGGTCCATCCGACGCAGAAGCCCGAGGCGCTGCTCGCCCGGGTGATGCTGTCGGCCAGCAACCCCGGCGACGTGATCCTCGATCCATTCTTCGGCACCGGCACCACCGGCGCGGTCGCCAGGGCGCTCGGCCGGCATTTCATCGGCTGCGAGCGCGAACAGGTCTATGCCGATGCCGCGCGCAAGCGCATCGCCGCCGTCACGCCGCTGCCGCCGGAGGCCTTCGCGACCGCGCCCTCGAAGCGCAGCGAGCCGCGCGTGGCCTTCCTCAGCCTCGTCGAGGCCGGGCTGGTGAAAGCCGGCGAGACCGTCTTCGACGCGAAGCGCCGCCACTCGGCAACCATCCGCGCCGACGGAACGCTCCTGCTCGGTCCGGCGGTCGGCTCGATCCACAAGATCGGCGCGCTGGCGCAGGGCCTGCCGGCCTGCAATGGCTGGACCTTCTGGCATGTCGAGCGCAAGGGCGAGCCGCTGCTGCTCGACGTGCTGCGCGGCGAGATCAGGACGCAGATGGCGGCTTGAAGAACGCCATGTCGGCACGCATCATGCGCTCGAACATCATCAGCCGAATGAGATCTGCGCCATGGATTTGATGACGCTGCTGGCCTTTGCCGCCGCCTTCTTTGTTTTTGCCGCCAGTCCGGGGCCGGACAACATGACGATCGTCGCCCGGACGATCTCACACGGCGCAGCTTCCGGCATCGCCTATGGCCTCGGCACGGTCGCCGGGATCCTGATTTTTCTCGTCCTCGCCGCGTTAGGCCTGTCTTTCCTCGCGGCTGAAATGGGCGCGGCCATGACGGCGCTACGGTATGCCGGCGCCGCCTATCTGATCTGGATGGGCATCTCACTCTGGCGCGCCGAACCGATCTTGCCGACGGAAAGCCCCTCGCCGGAACGGCGCAGTCTCAGGGCCATGTTCGCGCTTGGCATTGTGTTGAATCTCGGCAATCCGAAGATGCCCTTGTTCTACCTCGCGCTCTTGCCTCATCTCGTCGGATCAAACCTCACCTTTCAGCAGGTTGGAATCCTTGCACTTGTGATCGTGCTCGTCGAGGCTGTCGTCGTCGGCGGACATGTGCTGTTTGCGACAAAGGCTAGGCTGTTGATGAAGACTGCTATGGCGGTCCGAAGGGTCAATCGGGCGTCGGGCAGTGTAATGATCGGCGCAGGGGCCGTTGTGGCCGTCACACGCTGATCGGTCCGCCCAACCCCTGCTCGACCACCTTCAGCATCAGGCTCGACAACGGCTCCTCGCGCAGCAGCGCAACGGGCGTGAAGCGCATGCCGGCCGGCGGCGGCGTCGCGGCGGCGGCGCGGGCCACGAACACCGTCAACTCCAGCGGAAAATGCGTGAAGACGTGGCGCACCGGCAGCATTAGCCTGCGCCATTCGGCCTGCACCGGCGCGTCGCGCCCGGCCTGCGCCAGGTCATAGCCTGCGCTCCACTCGCTTGTGGGAACCTCGGCCATGCCGCCGAGCAGGCCCTTGTCGGGCCGCGTCCGCAGCAGCACCGCGCCATCCGCGCGCAGCAGCACGAAGGCCGCGCCATGGCGTGTGACGCCGGGCTTCTTCGCGCCCTTGCGCGGAAAGGTCTCCTGCGTGCCGGCAGCCCTCGCCGTGCAGGGATCGCGCCAGGGGCAGAGCGCGCAGGCGGGCGAACGCGGCGTGCAGATGGTTGCGCCCAGATCCATCAGCGCTTGCGCAAAATCGCCCGGCCGCGCCGGCGGCAACATGGCCAGCACGCGCTGGCGCACCAGCGCCTTGGCGGCGGGCATGAGTTCCTCGATCGCGAAGAGCCGCGTCGCGACGCGCTCGACATTGCCGTCGACGGCCACTGCGGGCCGGTCGAAGGCGATGGCGGCGACCGCGCCGGCCGTGTAGGCGCCGATGCCCGGCAGCGCGCGCAGGCCCTCCTCGGTGTCGGGGAAGCGGCCGCCATGCTGGGCGACGACCGCTCTCGCACAGGCGTGGAGATTGCGGGCGCGCGAGTAATAGCCGAGGCCGGCCCAGGCCTGCATCACCGCCTCCGACGGCGCGGCGGCCAGCGCC
>JAKFWE010000226.1 GCA_021732895.1 Allobosea sp.
GCATTCCGCCCCATATTCCCGCCATGCCGAAACTCTCCGACGCCGCCAAAGCCAAGCCGCCGAAAAAGCCCGCCAGCGCCCGCACGCCCAATTCAAAGGCCTCGCGCGAGGCGCTGAAGCCGCTGGAAGGCTATCTCGCCGATCTGCTGAACCCCGCGATCAATCGGGGCGGGGCCGTGCCCGGCGGCGCGGCCGGCTTCAGGGACACGCCGCAGGCCGGCTACGAAGCCAAGCCGGATTACGCCATGGAACGGCCCGGCGGCGAGGAGCGGCCGAAGCGCAAGCTCTCGAAAAAGGCCGATTCCGCCTTTCTCGGCGCGGAGGGCGCCGCCGCCGCCACCGCGACCTCGCTGCAGGCGCTGCTGGAGACCGGCAGCCCGTTCATCGACCCCGGCCGGCCCTGGACGCCGCATCGCCCGCCGCGCCCCGACAAATCCGAGGGCGGCATCCGCTTCCGGATGAACTCCGAATTCGAGCCCGCCGGCGACCAGCCCGCCGCCATCGCCGACCTCGTCGCGGGCGTCGCCAATCACGAGCGCGACCAGGTGCTGCTCGGCGTCACCGGCTCCGGAAAGACCTTCACCATGGCGCAGGTGATCGAGAAGACGCAGCGCCCGGCCCTGATCCTCGCGCCGAACAAGACGCTGGCGGCGCAGCTCTATGGCGAGTTCAAGAGCTTCTTCCCCGACAACGCGGTCGAGTATTTCGTCTCCTACTACGACTACTACCAGCCCGAGGCCTATGTGCCGCGCTCGGACACCTATATCGAGAAGGAATCCTCGATCAACGAGCAGATCGACCGGATGCGCCACTCGGCGACGCGCTCGCTGCTGGAGCGCGACGACGTCATCATCGTCGCCTCGGTCTCCTGCATCTACGGCATCGGCTCGGTCGAGACCTATACGGCGATGACCTTCGGCATCAAGCTCGGCGAGAAGATCGAGCAGCGCCAGCTCATCGCCGATCTCGTGGCGCTGCAATACAAGCGCACCCAGCATGATTTCGTCCGCGGCAGCTTCCGCGTGCGCGGCGACGTCATCGAGCTGTTCCCGGCCCACTATGAGGACCGCGCCTGGCGCATCGGGCTGTTCGGCGACGAGGTCGAGCAGATTTCCGAGTTCGACCCGCTGACCGGGCAGAAGACGGCCGATCTGGAGTTCGTCAAGGTCTACGGCAATTCGCACTACACCACGCCGCGTCCGACGCTGACGCAGGCCGTCAAATCGATCAAGGAGGAGCTCAAGGGCCGCCTCGACGAGCTCAACCGCATGGGCCGCTATCTCGAGGCGCAGCGGCTCGACCAGCGCTGCACCTTCGACATCGAGATGATCGAGGCCACCGGCTCCTGCAACGGCATCGAGAACTATTCGCGCTATCTCACCGGCCGCAAGCCGGGCGAGCCGCCGCCGACACTCTTCGAATACCTGCCCGACAACGCGCTGGTCTTCACCGATGAGAGCCACGTCACCGTGCCGCAGATCGGCGGCATGTATCGCGGCGACTTCCGGCGCAAGGCGACCTTGGCCGAATACGGCTTCCGCCTGCCCTCCTGCATGGACAACCGGCCGCTGCGATTCGAGGAGTGGGACGCGATGCGGCCCCAGTCCGTGCATGTCTCGGCCACGCCCGGCGCCTGGGAGATGGAGCGCACCGGCGGCGTCTTCACCGAGCAGGTCATCCGCCCCACGGGGCTGATCGACCCGCCGGTCGAGGTGCGCCCCGCCAAGCACCAGGTCGCCGACCTGCTCGACGAGATCAGGGAGGTCACGGCCAAGGGCTACCGCACGCTCGTCACGGTGCTGACCAAGCGCATGGCCGAGGATCTGACCGAATATCTCCACGAGAACGGCGTGCGCGTGCGCTACATGCACTCCGACATCGACACGATCGAGCGCATCGAGATCCTGCGCGACCTGCGGCTCGGCGCCTTCGACGTGCTCGTCGGCATCAACCTGCTGCGCGAGGGCCTCGACATCCCCGAATGCGGCTTCGTCGCCATCCTCGACGCCGACAAGGAGGGTTTCCTGCGCTCGGAAACCTCGCTGATCCAGACCATCGGCCGCGCGGCGCGCAACGTCGACGGAAAAGTCATCCTCTATGCCGACCACGTCACCGGCTCGATGGAGCGGGCGATGGCGGAGACCAACCGCCGCCGCGAGAAGCAGGAGGCCTACAACGCCGCCAACGGCATCACGCCGCAGACGATCAAGCGCGCCATCGGCGACATTCTGGGCAGCGTCTACGAGCGCGACCACGTCACGGTCGATGCCGGTCTGGGCGTGCCGGCCGCCGGGCACAACTTCAAGGCCGCGCTGGCCGACCTCGAAAAGCGCATGCGCGAGGCGGCGGCCGATCTGGAGTTCGAGACGGCGGCGCGGCTGCGCGACGAGATCAAGCGCCTGCAGGCGACGGAACTGGCGATCTCCGACGACCCGCTGGCGCGGCAGGGCGATGTCGAGGCGAGCGCGGGGCGCTACAAGGGCGAGCGGGCCTATGGGGCTAGCGCTAATTTGCCTACGCGGGCGCGCAAGCCGACCGATGCGGATATGGGGCCGCATAATTTTGGGGGCGGCGAGGGGC
>JAKFWE010000366.1 GCA_021732895.1 Allobosea sp.
CGCTTCCCCCTGTCGGCGACAGCCGACAGGGGGAAGCGGGGGGAGGGGGACAGGTAGCGCCCCCTCCCCCGATGGACTCGCGACCCGCCGCCGCTTAATCCGGAACGGTCACAATCCGGCGGCGGGGTTCGCTCATGAAGGACATTCTCGGACAGCTCGAGGGCCGGCGCGACGGCGCCCGCCAGGGCGGCGGCGAACGCCGCGTCGCGGCCCAGCACGCCAAGGGCAAGCTGACCGCGCGCGAGCGCATCGAGCTGCTGCTCGACACGGGCTCCTTCGAGGAGTTCGACATGTTCGTGCAGCATCGCTGCGTCGATTTCGGCATGGACAAGGCCGAGAAGATCCCCGGCGACGGCGTCGTCACCGGCTGGGGCACGGTGAACGGCCGCACCGTCTTCGTCTTCTCCAAGGATTTCACGGTGTTCGGCGGCTCGCTCTCGGAGACGCATGCGCAGAAGATCGTCAAGATCCAGGACATGGCGCTGAAGATGCGCGCGCCCATCATCGGCCTGCTGGACGCCGGCGGCGCGCGCATCCAGGAGGGCGTCGCGGCGCTCGGCGGCTATGGCGAGGTCTTCAGGCGCAATGTCGCGGCGTCCGGCGTGATTCCGCAGATTTCCGTGATCATGGGCCCCTGCGCCGGCGGCGACGTCTACTCGCCGGCGATGACCGACTTCATCTTCATGGTCCGCGACACCTCCTACATGTTCGTCACCGGCCCCGAGGTGGTGAAGACCGTCACCAACGAGACCGTGACGGCGGAGGAGCTCGGCGGCGCCAAGGTCCACACCGCCAAATCCTCGGTGGCGGACGGCTCCTTCGAGAACGATGTCGAGGCGCTGCTGCAGGTGCGCCGGCTGATCGATTTCCTGCCGGCCAACAACACCTCAGGCCCGCCGGAATGGCCGAGCTTCGACGTGCCCGACCGCATCGACATGAGCCTCGACACGCTGGTGCCGGACAATCCCAACAAGCCCTACGACATCAAGGAGCTGATCGTGAAGACGCTCGACGAGGGCGACTTCTTCGAGATCCAGGCGGCCTACGCGAAGAACATCGTCACCGGCTTCGGCCGCATCGAGGGCCGCACCGTCGGCGTGGTGGCGAACCAGCCGATGGTGCTGGCCGGCGTGCTCGATTCCGACGCCTCGCGCAAGGCCGCCCGCTTCGTGCGCTATTGCGACGCCTTCGAGATCCCGATCGTCACGCTGGTCGACGTGCCGGGCTTCCTGCCGGGCACGGCGCAGGAATATGGCGGGCTGATCAAGCACGGCGCCAAGCTGCTCTACGCCTACAGCGAATGCACCGTGCCGCTGGTCACCGTGATCACGCGCAAGGCTTTTGGGGGGGCCTATGACGTGATGGCCTCCAAGCATATCGGCGCCGACGTCAACTACGCCTGGCCGAGCGCGCAGATCGCGGTGATGGGGGCCAAGGGCGCGGTCGAGATCATCTTCCGCGGCATGGACGCGGACTGCATCGCGGCGAAAACCAAGGAATACGAGGACCGCTTCATGTCGCCCTTCGTGGCGGCCGAGCGCGGCTATGTCGACGAGGTGATCATGCCGCACTCGACCAGGCGGCGGATCGCGCGCGCGCTGGCGATGCTCAGGACGAAGAGCGTCGAGCGGCCGTGGCGCAAGCACGACAACATTCCGTTGTGAGGGAGACCGGAGATTGCATCGCCTCACGCGCTGCGGCTTGATGACCGCAGCGGGGAGTTTTCATGACCGGCCGATTTGACGCCTATCTGAAGGCCTTGGCGGCCGCCTATCCCGGCGGCGAAGGCACCGAGCATTCCGGCCGGACGCCGCTCGAAAATCTGCTGAACGCGTTCGCGGCGGACGCCCTGCGCGCGACGTCGGTCCAGCAGGAACCGGAAAAGGTCCGGGACAAGGGCGCGCCGGACTTCAAGGTCTCGTCGAGCGGCATGATCCTCGGCTATGTCGAGGTCAAGGAGATCGGCGCCAATCTCGACAAGGTCCTGAAGTCTGATCAGATAACGAAGTATCGCTCGCTGTCGGGCAACATCGTCGTCACAGATTATCTTCGTTTCATCCGCATCGACGAAACGGGGAAAGTGATCCAGCGCGCGGAACTGGCCTTTCCGAGCGATCTTGAAGCGCGGACGATCCGTGCGAACGCCGAGAAGGCAGCGGCGGTTTCAACTCTTCTGACCGCGTTCTTCTCCGCGCAGCCGCAGGGTCTTCAGCGCGCCCAGCAACTGGCGCTGGCGCTGGCGACGCGGGCGCGCCTGCTGCGCGACTTCCTCGGCGACGAGCTCGTCCGCCAGCACAAGGCCAAGGACGAAGGCCGGCTCCACGCGCTGTTCTCGGTCTTCCGCGATCAGGTCTTTCGCGGCCTGACGGTGAAGGATTTCGCCGACGCCTTCGCGCAGATGCTGGCCTATGGCCTCTTCCTCGCCAAGCTGAACGCGCCCGATGGCGAGGTCATCCGCCTCGACAATGTCCGCCGCTTCATCCCCGGCTCGTTCAGCCTGATCCGCGAACTCGTCCGCTTCCTCGAGGAGATGGAGGAGGACGAATATGACGAGACCCGTTGGGTGGTCGAG
>JAKFWE010000246.1 GCA_021732895.1 Allobosea sp.
AGCCCGACGCCGCCGAGCGACAGCGCCAGCACCGACCAGCCCAGCACCAGCGCCATGGTCAGGTTCCACTCGATCCGCATCGGCTCCAGCGCGAAGGCGAAGGGCAGCGTGACGACGAAGGCCGCGACGTATTGCACCGCGGTGACCGTGCGCAGATCGGCCGTGACGACGCGGGCCTTCTGATAGAAGGAACCGAAGGTGACGGCGAACATGCCCGCGACATTGACCGCGACCGGGATCAGCACGACCCAGAGCACGGCGGGCTCGACGCCGACCAGTTTCGGCTGGAGCACCAGCGCGATGCCGACGAAGCCTGCGAGGATGCCGAGCCAGCGGAGGAGCGTGATCCTCTCACCTACCAGCATGGGAGCGAACAACGCGGTCAGGATCGGCTGGAGGCCGGCGATCAGGCCGGAGATGCCGGTCGGCAGGCCGTGGCGGACCGCCCACCAGACGCCGCCGAGATAGGCGGCGTGGATCAGAACGCCGGTGACGACGCAGTCGAGGATGGCGCGGCGGCCCCTCGGCCAGGGCGCGCCCATGGCGAGCGCCAGCGCGGTGATGGCCACGGCCGCGCAGGCATAACGCACCACGAGGAAAGTCAGCGCATCGGCATAGAGCGCCGAATAGCCCGCCACGATCCAGCCCGAGGACCAGAGAAGCGTGAAGAGCATGGGCACGAAGCGCAGGAAGAGCGGGGAGTTGAGCATGGATCGCCTGTTGCCGACGATGCTCTATCCCGCCAGCGCCCACCATGACAGCGCGCCGACGCCCGGCCGCCATGTCCGGCAAGCTGCAACGGACCGAACGGCGCAACGGCGAACGCCGCAGGAGCAAGGCTCCTGCGGCGTCGTGACCATCCGATCGGGACGCCGAGGGTCAGGCGGCGACGCGGCCATCCGGGGTGTAGCGATCGACGGCGTCGGGCAGATCGCGCGAGAGCCGCGCCAGCAGTTCGGCGCGCGACAGGCCGGTGCGCCTTTCGAGATCATCGAGCACGTCGGAGCCGATCGTCTCCTCGAGATCGGAGCCCGAAATCTGCTGGTTGGGGCCGTTGCGGACCCAGGACTCGGCGGTCTCGCCGCGACCACCCTGCCTGAAACGCTCGATCAGTTCGCCGATGCCGCCGCCGAGCAGGCCGCCGAGGCCGCCGGGCGCGCCGCGCTGGTCGCCCAGCGCCCTGTCGAGGCCGGGAGGCGCGCCCTCGGGCGTCCGCCCGCCCTGCCCGCCGCCGAACCATTCGGCGAGCTTGTCGCGGTTCTGGAAGCCGGCGACGGCCAGCAGGCCGAGCAGCGCCGTCATCGACGGAAAGCCGTTATTGCTCATCTGTCTTCTCCCTTCGAGGAACCGCGCTCACGCGCTGCGACGGCTCAGCATCGACCAGACGGTCAGGACGATGATCGCGCCGACGACCGCGCCGATGAAGCCCGCCCCCTGCCCGGCCGAATACCAGCCCAGCGCCTGGCCGAGATAGGTCGCAACGAACGCGCCGACGATGCCGAGGATCGTGGTCAGGATGAAGCCGGAGGGTTCGTTGGAGCCCGGCGAGATGAATTTCGCGACCACGCCGGCGAGAAAGCCGATGATGATCGTCCAGATGATGCCCATGATAAATCCCCCGTCACGTCCGAAAGGCCGGCGAGCCAACGCCGGTGCGGCGGCGCGACGCCGGCCGCAGGGTTCAAACGAGTGCGAGGAATGAATGTTCCTCGGGCCCATGCGGGTTCGACAAAGGGCGCTACGATTTCGACGCGGCCAGGTCGACATCAAGAATCAAAACTCGTCCCTCAGCCGCAAAACCTTGCAGCCTGTTCAAATCGTGTGTATTTGATACACACGATTTCGAGCCATGGGGTCGATGCATTCACGCGACTTGATCAGGGCATTGGTGCGCGACGGCTGGACCCTCCATTCGGTGACCGGCAGCCATCACCATTTCAAGCATCCGTCCAAGCCGGGCAAGGTGACCTTGCCGCATCCCGTCAAGGACATGCACCCCAAGACGGTCAAGTCCGTCAAGCGGCAGGCCGGGCTCGTTTGAACATCGAGTGATGGAACACTGTCGAAAGAGAGCCCCGATGCCCGCACAATACCCCGCCGCCTATGTCGCCCTGCTTCACCTGCCGGAACCCAATTCATCGACATGGGGCGTGACTTTCCCGGACCTGCCTGGATGCGTGTCATCGGGTAGGGACGATTCCGAGGCGCTTGCCAACGCGCGCGAAGCTCTTGCCGGCCATGTCGCCGCCTTGCGAGCAGATGGTGAACATGTGCCCGCCGCACGAAGCCCGCGCGAAATCCACGACGATCCGGACTTTATTGCAGAGACTAGAGACAGCGTCATAGACGGCGTTGTCAGCTTGGCCGCGATGCCCGCGATGATCCAGCTCGACGACGTCGCCCCGCCAAAGGAACGGGTCAACGTCATGCTGGATCGAGGCGTGCTGCGCAAGATCGACGAAGCGGCTCGCGCCCGGGGCATCAGCCGTTCGGCTTTTATCGAGCAGGCGGCAGGCAAGGCCGCCTTGAAGCGCTCCGCCTGAAAGCCTTCACGCCTCCAGCGCCTCGACC
>JAKFWE010000502.1 GCA_021732895.1 Allobosea sp.
GCAGGGCGGCGCCATGGCTTAACCGAGCGCCATGACGCAATCCCACGACTCCATCCTGATCATCGACTTCGGCTCGCAGGTGACGCAGCTCATCGCGCGGCGCGTGCGCGAGATCGGCGTCTATTGCGAGATCGCGCCGTTCCAGTCGGCTTCCGAGGCCTTCCGGCGGCTGAAGCCCAAAGGCGTGATCTTCTCGGGCGGCCCGGCCTCCGTGCCCGACGAGGGCTCGCCGCGTGCGCCGGAGGCGGTATTCTCGTCGGGCCTGCCGCTGCTCGGCATCTGCTATGGCCAGCAGACCATGGCGCAGCAGCTCGGCGGCAGGGTCGAGAGTGGGCATGCCGCCGAGTTCGGCCGCGCCGATGTCGAGATCGTGACGCCCTCGGCCTTGTTCGAGGGCGTCTGGGAGGAGGGCGGGCGCTATCCGGTCTGGATGAGCCACGGCGACCGCGTCACGCAGCTCCCCGCCGGCTTCTCGGTCAAGGCGACCTCGGAGAACGCGCCCTATGCGGTTGCGAGCGACGAGGAGCGGCGGTTCTACTCGACGATGTTCCACCCCGAGGTGGTGCATACGCCGGACGGCGGCAGGCTGCTGCGCAATTTCGTGGTGACGATCTGCGGCTGCACGCCGGATTGGAGCATGGCGGCCTATCGCGCCGAGATGCAGAACAAGATCAGGGATCAGGTCGGCGCCGGTCGCGTCATCTGCGGGCTGTCCGGCGGCGTCGATTCGGCGGTCGCCGCCGTGCTGATCCACGAGGCGATCGGCGACCAGCTCACCTGCGTCTTCGTCGATCACGGCCTGATGCGGATGAACGAGGCGCAGGAGGTCGTGCGCCTGTTCCGCGACCACTACAACATCCCGCTGGTTCACGTTGAAGCCGAAGAGCTTTTCCTCTCCGAGCTCGCCACATGCGGCGCCGACCCTGAGGCCAAGCGCAAGACCATCGGCCGGCTCTTCATCGATGTCTTCGACGCCGAGGCCGCCAAGCTGGGCGGCGCGGATTTCCTGGCGCAGGGCACGCTCTACCCGGACGTGATCGAGAGCGTCTCGTTCTCGGGCGGGCCTTCGGTGACGATCAAGTCGCACCATAATGTCGGCGGCCTGCCCGAGCGCATGAAGATGAAGCTCGTCGAGCCGCTGCGCGAGCTGTTCAAGGACGAGGTCCGCGTTCTCGGTCGCGAACTCGGCCTGCCGGAGGCCTTCGTCGGCCGCCACCCCTTCCCGGGCCCGGGCCTCGCCATCCGCTGCCCCGGCGAGATCACCCGCGAAAAGCTCGACATCCTGCGCAAGGCCGACGCGATCTATCTCGACGAGATTCGCAAGGCCGGTCTCTACGACGTGATCTGGCAGGCCTTCGCCGTGCTCCTGCCGGTGCGCAGCGTCGGCGTGATGGGCGACCACCGCACCTACGATCATGTCTGCGCGCTGCGCGCCGTGACCTCGGTCGATGGCATGACGGCCGATTTCTACCCCTACGACATGGCCTTCCTCGGCCGCACCGCGACCCGCATCATCAACGAGGTCAAGGGCGTGAACCGGGTGGTCTACGACGTGACCAGCAAGCCGCCCGGCACGATCGAGTGGGAATAATTTTTGCCCATCCGAGGGTATCCGAAACTACGCCAGAATACGCTCTAACCCACTGAGAAACAAAAATAATCGAGCCATAGTCTATCGATGTCTATCGGTGGGCATGGAACGCGTCTGTCGTGTCTGGCGACGGACCCGCCCCCCGTTGATCATCCTGAAAATCGAAAGTACCGTCAGAGCGACCGAGGCCGATGACGGTACTTTTTTCAGCCTAACCTGCTGAATAGAATAGGATATCTCCGCTAAAGGCCTCCAAAAAACGCGTGACGGTCCTTTTTCGCGAGGAGGCCCAAAATGTTGACGGATGCGGCACTTAAATGCCTGAAACCAAAAGCTAAAATGTACAAGGTGACAGATCGTGACGGCATGTATGTGCGTGTCGCGCCAACGGGCGGCATCTCGTTCAGGCTCGACTACCGGCTGAACGGCAGGCGGGAGACCGTCCATCTCGGCAAGTACGCCCGAGATGGGATCTCACTCGCCCGGGCGCGCGAACTGTGCTTGGACGCGAAACGGATGATCGCCGAGGGGCGATCCCCCGCGATTGAGAAGCAGCGGGATAAGCGCCGGATCAATGAGGCCAAGAGTTTCGGCGAGTTTGGCGAGAAGTGGCTGACGGGTGCGCCCATGGCCGACAGCACGCGCGCGATGCGCCGCGCCATCTTCGAGCGTGAACTTAAGCCCGTCTGGCGGAACCGTTTGTTGACCGAGATCACCCCTGATGACCTGCGCGCCCATTGCGCGAAGATCGTGGAACGGGGTGCGCCCGCGACGGCCATCCATGTGCGGGACATCCTGAAGCAGGTCTACGCCTTCGCCATTCTTCACGGCGAGAAGGTCGCGAACCCGGCCGATGACGTCGGTCCTGCCTCGATCGCCACCTTCACGCCGAAGGACCGAGCGCTTTCGCCGACCGAGATCCGCATCATGCTGAAGCAACTCGAGAATGTGGCGACGCTGCCG
>JAKFWE010000503.1 GCA_021732895.1 Allobosea sp.
AGACAACCTTGCTGCGCATCGTCGCCGGCCTGTTGGCGGCCGACCGCGGCGCCATCCGGCTCGACGGCGAGGAGATCGGCGCGCGGCCGCCTCATCGCCGCGACGTCGGCGTCGTCTTCCAGAACTATGCGCTCTTCCCGCATCTGACGGTCGCCGAGAACATCGCCTTCGGCCTCAAGGCACGAAAGCATCCCGCCGGCGAAATCGGCCCGACGGTGCGGCGCTTCCTCTCGCTCGTCCATCTGACCGACTTCGCCGACCGTTCCGTGCGCGCTCTCTCGGGCGGCCAGCAGCAGCGAGTCGCGGTGGCGCGGGCGCTCGCCGTGCAGCCCAAGCTGCTGCTGCTCGACGAGCCCTTTTCCGCGCTCGACCGCAAGCTGCGCGAGAACATGCAGATCGAGCTGCGCCGGCTGCTGCGCGAACTCGGCATCACCGCCGTGTTCGTCACGCATGATCAGGACGAAGCGCTTACCATGTCCGACCGCATCGCAGTCATGAACAAGGGCGCGATCGAGCAACTTGCCGAACCCGCGACGATCTACCGTTCGCCCGCCACCGCCTTCGTGCTCGAATTCGTCGGCCTGTCCTCGCGCATCTCCGGCACCGTTGTCGGCCACGACAATGATCATGTCATCGTCGACACCGCCTACGGCCCGCTGCGTGCGCCAGGCAGCTTCGTCGCCGGAGCCTCTGTCGTGCTGGCGGTTCGGCCCGAGCGGATCAAGGTCGACGCGCCCGGAGACTATGCGATGGTGGCGCGCCTGCGCGATGCCGTGTTTCAGGGCTCCAAGGTCCAACTGCATTTCGAGGCCCGGGACGGCGACCATCTCATGGTGGAGACGGCCGACCTGTCGGATGGCCTGCCCGCGCCCGGCACCGAGATGCGCCTAGGCTGGGCCGTCGCCGACACGCTGATCTATCCGGCGCCATGACGACCAAAGGCGCGCCTTCGCCGTGGCGGGATCCCGTCGCCCTGCTGGCGGCGCCGGCCGTCATCTACCTGCTGGTCGTCTACGCCTTCCCGCTGCTCTGGCTCTTCATGAAGAGCCTGACGGGACCGGGCGGCTTCACGATCCAGCCCTACGTCTCGTTCCTGAGCGATCCCTTCAACTGGCGCGTCGTCGGCAACACGCTGCGCGTCGCCGCCTGGGTCACCGTCGTCTGCTTCGTGATCGGCTATCCCGCCGCCTTCGCACTGGCCCGTGCCGGCGCGGTGCTGCAGATCGTGATGCTGGTCTCCATCATCCTGCCGCTCTCGGTCGGCGCCGTGGTCAAGGCCTTCGCCTGGCAGATCGTGTTGCGCCGCGACGGCATCGTCTCGCAGACCCTGGTCGGGCTGGGCCTCTGGGACGAGCCGCAGCGGCTGCTCTTCACCGAGACCGGGCTGGTGCTGGGCGCGGCCAACATCTTCCTGCCCTTCATGATCCTGCCGATCTATTCGGTGGTGAAGCTGATCGATCCGCGCCTCAGCGAGGCCGGCGCGACGCTGGGCGCGACGCCGCTCTACCGCTTCGCCCACGTCACCCTGCCGCTCACGCTGCCGGGCATCGTCTCCGGCGTCGCCTTCGTCTTCTCGATGAGCGTGTCGATGTTCGTCATCCCCTCGCTGCTGATCGGCGATCGCTTCCAGACCCTGTCGACGCTCACCGGCCGCTCGTTCCTGCTGATGCGCAACGAGCAGTTGGGATCGACCACCGCCGTCATCCTGCTGGTGCTGGCCGTGTCCATCGTCGTCGGATCGACCTGGCTGGCGCGCCGGATCGGAGGCAGCACCACATGACCGCCCTCGAACGCGCCTCGCAATACGTCGTCTGGTTCATCGCGGCCTTCACCGTCGTCTTCCTCATGACGCCGCTCGTCGTCACCATCGCCGTGTCCTTCGGCTCCTCGACGGTCTTCACCCTGCCGCCGCCCGACTGGTCGCTGCGCTGGTACGAGCGCCTCGCCGGCATGCGCGGCCTGCTGCCTGCGCTCGCGGTCTCCCTGCAGGTGGCCGCCATCTCGACGGCCGTCGCCCTGGTGCTGGGAACGCTTTGCGCCATCGCCCTCGTGCGCGGCCGTTTCCCCGGCCGCGAGACGATCTCGACCTTCCTCGTGTCGCCGTTGATGCTGCCGGGGCTCGTGATCGGCATCGCCATGCTGCAGGGCTTCAAGGCCATGGGCCTGCGCGACGTCTATGCCAGCCTGCTGATCGCGCACGTTGTCATCACGTTGCCCTATATCGTTCGCACCGTGGTCGGCGCGCTATCGCTGTTCGACTTCTCGCTGATCGACGCCGCCCGTACCCTGGGCTGCTCCTACCCCGCCGCGCTCACGCGCGTGCTGGTGCCGGCCCTCGCGCCGGCGTTCCTCACGTCGGGCATGTTCGCGTTCCTGGCGTCCATGGACAATTATCCGATCTCGATGTTCTTCACCGACGCCTGGACCAAGACACTGCCCATCCAGATGCTGCAATATGTCGAGGAACGGCCCGACCCGACCATCGCGGCGATTTCCGCCGGGCTGGTGTTGCTCGCCATCGTGGCGCTCGTGATCGGAGAC
>JAKFWE010000038.1 GCA_021732895.1 Allobosea sp.
ATTTCGCGCTCGATCCGCGCCTGCGCAAGGCGCGCGCCTGATGAAGGCCGTCTCGCCCGCCGCCCGCTTCTGGGCCGAGTTCCGCGAAAGCCGCGTCGCGCTCGCCGCGTTCGTGGTCGTCGTCGCCATGGTCGGGCTCGCTTTGCTGGCGCCGCTGATCGCACCGCAAAATCCCTACGACCTGGCGAGCCTGGTGCTGATGGATGCGCGCCGCCCGCCCGGTTTCGTCGGCAGCAACGGCTATACGCATGTCCTGGGCACGGACGCGCAGGGCAGGGACCTGTTTTCCGCGATCCTCTACGGCCTGCGCATCTCTCTCCAGATGGGTCTCGTCGCCGGCGGTCTCGCCTTCTGCGCCGGCGTCGCGCTCGGCCTCGGAGCGGCCTATGTCGGGGGGCGGCGCGAGGCCTTCATCATGCGCATCGTCGATCTTCAGCTCGCCTTCCCGGCGATCCTGCTGGCGCTCGTGCTGTCGGCCCTGCTCGGACAGGGCAAGGCGCAGCTCATCGCCGCGCTGGCCGCCGCGCAATACGCCTATTTCGCCCGCACCGCCCATGGCGCGGCAGCCGCCGAGCGCGGCAAGGACTATGTCGAGGCGGCGCTCTCGACCCCCTTGCCCGGCTGGAAGGTCGTGCTGCGCCACATCCTGCCCAACTGCCTGCCGCCTCTGATCGTGGTCGCGACCGTGCAGGTCGCCAACGCGATCGCGCTGGAGGCGACGCTGTCCTTCCTGGGCGTCGGCCTGCCGGTGACGGAGCCTTCGCTCGGCGCGCTGATCGCAAATGGCTTCCAGTACATGCTGTCGGGCCGCTACTGGATCTCGATCTATCCCGGCGTCGCGCTGATCGCGCTGATCGTCGCGATCAATCTGGTCGGCGACCAGATTCGTGATCAGGTCAATCCGAGGCTGAAGCGATGAGGGGCGGCATAGCGTCAGCACAAACCGCGCCGTCATCCCGGGCGGAGCGCAGCGCAGACCCGGGATCCATTCCTGAACCGTTCAGGCATGGATCCCGGGTCTCCCTCCGGTCGCCCGGGATGACTCGCGTTCTAGCGGCGGAAGGCGCGCCATGACCGCCCCCCTCCTCCAGGTCGAGAACCTCGCCACCCATTTCCACACCCGCGCCGGCGTGGTGAGGGCGGTCGACGGCGTCTCGTTTTCGCTTCGCAAGGGCGAGGTGATGGGACTCGTGGGCGAATCCGGTTCGGGCAAGAGCGTCACCGGCTTCTCTCTGCTCGGGCTGATCGACCCGCCCGGCGCCATCGCCTCGGGGTCGGTCAGGTTCGACGGGCAGGAGCTCGTCGGCATGGCGCCTTCGCAATTGCGCCGGCTCAGGGGCAAGCGCATGGCCATGGTCTTCCAGGACCCGGCGACGACGCTGAACCCGGTCATCACCATCGGCGAACAAATGAGGATGGCGCTGGAGGCCCATGGCGTGACCGGCGCAGAGCGCACGCGCGAGCGCAGCGTCGCGGTGCTGACCCGCGTCGGCATTCCCGATGCGGTGCGACGGCTCTCCGCCTATCCGCACGAGTTCTCCGGCGGCATGCGCCAGCGCGTCGCGATCGCAATCGCGCTGCTGCACGACCCCGAACTGCTGATCGCCGACGAGCCGACGACGGCGCTCGACGTCTCGATCCAGGCGCAGATCCTCGCCGAGATGAAGAGCCTCGTCGCCGAACTCGGCATGGCGCTGATCTGGATCAGCCACGATCTCGCCACCGTCTCGGCCCTCGCAGACAGGATCGCGGTGATGTATGCCGGGCGCATCGTCGAGGCGGGGCCGACGGCCGCCGTGCTGCGCAATCCGCGCCATCCCTATACGCAAGGGCTGCTCGACTCGCTGCCCGCCCGCGCCGAACCCGGACGCGACCTCGTCCAGATTCCGGGCGCGACGCCCTCGCTGCTCGCTTTGCCGCCGGGCTGCGCCTTTGCGCCGCGCTGTCCACGCGCGGATGCGGTGTGCGGGATGATGCCGGAGTTGGAGACGGCAGGCGCGCGGCAGCACCGCTGCTGGCGCCCGCTCGGGCTGGAGGTCGCAGTATGACCGACGCCTTCCTCGACATCCGCAACGTCTCGCGTCGGTTCGCCCCGCGCATCACATTCGGTCAGAAGATCGCGGGCAGGCTCGGCCAGCCGGTCGATGCGCGCGTCACGCATGCGGTCGACGGCGTCTCGCTGACGATCGCCAGGGGCGAGGCGCTCGGGCTCGTCGGCGAGAGCGGCTGCGGCAAGTCCACGCTCGGCCGCGTCGTCGCCGGCATCCTGCCGCCGAGCGAAGGAACCACGGCGGTCGCCGGCGAGCCGGTCATGGCCGGCGGCCACAAGACCACGACGCGCGTGCAGATGATCTTCCAGGATCCGTTCGCCTCGCTCGATCCGCGCATGCAGGTCGGCGACACGATTGCGGAGGGGCCGCTGGCGCACCGCCTGACGACGAAGGCCGACGCGAAGGACTATGTCGGGCGCTGGCTCACGACGGTCGGGCTCGATCCGGCCTTCGCGGCGCGCTATCCGCACCAGTTCTCCGGCGGCC
>JAKFWE010000185.1 GCA_021732895.1 Allobosea sp.
GGACGCTGCTGCCGCTCTACCATCTCTTCGTGCTGTCGATCTCGAACCAAGAATCGATGCTGGCCGGCACGCTCTGGCCGGCTCAGCCGACGCTGCAGAACTTCCAGATAGTGTTAAAGCAGCAGCACTACTACCTGACGAATTTCTGGCTGCAGATGTTCAACAGCTTCTTCATCGCCGTCACGACGGGCGTGCTGACGCTGTTCATCGCCACCTGCGCCGCCTTCGCGATCTCGCGGCTCAAGGTGGCGGGCGGGCGCGGCATCATGAACCTGGCGCTGGCGACCTATCTGATTCCCGCCGCCTTCCTCGCCATCCCGATGTACAAGGCGATGGGGACCTACGGGCTCCTCAACACCCAGTCGGCGCTGATCCTGGCGATGGTGGCGCTCGCCTCGCCCTACGCCATATGGGTGCTGAAACAGGCCTCCGACAAGCTGCCCAAGGAGCTCGACGAGGCGGCGATCATGGACGGGGCGACCTCGCTCCAGCTCTTCCGCATGGTCTATCTGCCGCTGATGAAACCCTCGATGGTCGTCATCGGCATCTATGCGCTGCTGCTGGCCTGGAACGAGTATCTCTACGCCTTCCTGCTGCTCTCGCGGGAGGAGAACGTGCCGCTCGCCGTCGGGCTCGGGCTCTTCCTCTCGGCCGACGACGCGCCGTGGAACCTGCTGATGGCAGCCGGCCTGCTCTACGCCATCCCGCCGGCGGTGATCTACTACGGCTTCCGCAAGAACATGGTCGCCGGGTTGACATCTGGCGCGGTGAAGAGCTGAGGCGGCTCACACCTCATTGCGAGCGCAGCGAAGCAACCCAGCGTCTCGCACAGCGCCGGCTCGCTTCGCCGCGCTCGCAATGACGTCACAGGTCGCTGTTACAAGCCCGCGATGATGCCCCCGTGATCCAGGGATATGAAATGACCGCCTCCAAGCTCGACCAGCTCCGCGAGATGACCACCGTCGTCGCCGACACCGGCGACATCGAGGCCGTGCGGCGGCTGAAACCCGTGGATTGCACCACCAATCCCACCCTGATCCTGAAGGCGGTCGAGACGCCGGCCTACGCCCACATCGTCGATGAGGCGATCGCCTGGGGCAGGGCGAAGGGCGGCGGCGACGACAGGACGACGCACGCGGTCTGCGACCGACTGGCGGTGAGCTTCGGCGCCGAGCTGACGAGGATCGTGCCAGGACGGGTCTCGACCGAGGTCGACGCCGACCTGTCCTTCGACACGCAGGCGACGATCGACAAGGCGCGCGCCATCATCGCCGCCTATGCCGAGCGCGGCATCGGGCGCGAGCGCATCCTGATCAAGATCGCCTCGACCTGGGAGGGCATCCTGGCGGCGAAGGCGCTGCAGGCCGAGGGGGTCGACTGCAATCTAACGCTGCTCTTCGCCATGCCGCAGGCGGCGGCCTGCGCCGAGGCGAACGCCTTTCTGATCTCGCCCTTCGTCGGCCGCATCCTCGACTGGCACGTCAAGGCCGGCGGCGGGCCCTACACGGCGGAGACCGATCCCGGCGTCGTCTCGGTGCGCGGCATCTACGACTACTACAAGGCCAACGGCATCGAGACGGTGGTGATGGGCGCCTCCTTCCGCAACACGGCTGAGATCGAGGCGCTGGCCGGCTGCGACCGGCTGACGATCGGGCCCGGCCTGCTCGACGAGCTCGCGGCTGCGACCGGCGATCTGCCGCGCAAGCTCTCGCCTGGCAGGCCGGGCGCCGGCGCGGGGCGGATCACGCTCGACGAAAAGGCCTTCCGCTTCGCGATGAACGAGGACGCGATGGCCTCCGACAAGCTGGCCGAGGGCATTCGCGGCTTCGTCAAGGACCTGCGCGGCCTGCGCAAGCTCGTCGCCGGCAAGCTCGGCTGAACAGGCGCCAGCGCGCATTTGCCTCGACGGCGCCAGCCGCTATCTCTGGCGGCATGAGACACCCTGCGTCGAGCGACGCCGCGCTGCCCGCCATCTTCGAGGCCTGGTTTTCCGGGCGCGACTGGAGCGTGCGCGCGCATCAGCGCGCCCTGCTCGAGCAGGCGCGGGCCGGGCGCTCGACGCTGCTGGTCGCGCCGACCGGCGCCGGCAAGACCCTTGCCGGCTTCCTGCCGTCGCTGGTCGAACTCACGGAGCGTGGCGGAAGGCGCGACGGGCTTCACACGCTCTACATCTCGCCGCTGAAGGCGCTGGCGGTCGACATCGCCCGCAATCTGGAGGCGCCGATCGCCGAGATGGGCCTGCCGATCACGGTCGAGACCCGCACGGGCGACACCTCCGCCGCCAAGCGCACGCGCCAGATTTCACGGCCGCCCGACATCCTGCTGACGACGCCCGAGCAGCTCGCTTTGCTGGTCTCGCACCGCGACGCCAGACCCTTCTTCGCGGGGTTGCGCCGGATCGTGCTAGACGAGCTGCACGCGCTCGTCACCTCCAAGCGCGGCGATCTGCTCGCGCTCGGTCTGGCAAGGCTGCGCACGCTCGCGCCGCAGGTCAGCGCCGTCGGGCTCTCGGCGACGGTGCGCGAGCCGGCC
>JAKFWE010000217.1 GCA_021732895.1 Allobosea sp.
CTCCCCGGCCGGGCTTCGGCTGTAGGCCCTGTCGACCAGCACCGCGACGGAGAGCTTCTTGACCCGGCCGCCTTCCAGCACCTCGGTGCGCGTGGTGCGCGAGATCTCGTAGTTGACGACCTCCTCGTTCTTGGCGGAGACGTCGCGAGGGGCCGGCTGCGCCTGTCCCTGCTGGGCGCCCGGCAACTCGTTGCCGACCGTGACCGCCCCGTTCTGCTCGCTGGTGGTGGCGTTCTCGGTGCGGTTCTGGCTGGAGCGGATGACCTTGCTTTCGGGATCGAACGTCTCGGAGCGGCTTTCGACCCGGTTGGCGTCGAGCTGGGCCGAAACCTGGACGCGGGCGCGGCCCTGGCCGACGACGCTGGCGACGATGTCCTCGACCTGCATCTTGAGCCGCTTCTCGATCGCGGTCTGGCGCTCGTCCATGCCGAGTCCGGCGAGGCCGTTCTCGCCCTGCGCGCCGTCGGCCAGAAGGCGGCCGCGCTCGTCGACGATGGAGACGCGGTCGGGCTTCAGCCCGTCGACGGCGGAGGCGACGAGATGGCGCACGGCGCGCACCTGCGCCGCGTCGAGCTCGCCGGCGAGCTTCAGCGCGATCGAGGCGCGCGGCGCCTCGCGATCGCGCTCGAACAGCCGCTTCTCCGGGATCACGAGGTGCACGCGCGCCGACTGGACGCGGCTGATCGAGCGGATGGTGCGGGACAGCTCGCCCTCCAGCGCGCGCAGGTGATTGATGTTCTGGACGAAGCTGGTCGAGGAGAAGGCGTCCCCCTTGTCGAAGATCTCGTAGCCGACGCCGCCGCCCGCCGGAATGCCCTTGCCGGCGAGGTCGAGACGCAGGCGCGGCACCGCCGCCTTGTCGACCAGCACGGTCTGGCCGTCGCCGCGCAACTCGTATTTGACGCCGCGCGCGTCGAGATCCTTGAGGATCGCGTTCACATCCGTGCTCGACAGGTCCGAGAACAGCACGCTCATCTGCGGCTGAGAGACCTTGAGCATGACGAAGCCGAAGAAGCCCACGAGCGCGAGCGTCACCGCCAGCATCGCCGCCAGCCGCGCCGCGCCGAATTTCATGAACTGCTCGACGATCCCGCTCACGCCACGATCCGTTCCACAAAGCCGTCGCGGGAACGCCGGGAGGCGGGCTCGCTAGGCAAGTTTTTCCCGGTGCGTGGTTAGCGCGCGGTTAACGCCGGGCGCGGATCGCGAAAATAGCGACGTCGCGGCGTCGCCGGACCGCATCCGGCACGCCTGGCGCGCGCGATCGGGACCGGAACGACAAAAATCCGGCGGCCGAGGCCACCGGATCATGACGTGCTGAGAGCGCTTTGGCTTGCCCGGCGGCGGCGCGCCCCGAAGCGGCTACTGACGGTAATGCTGGATGCGGGTGGTGCGCAGGCCGGCCAGGCCATGCTGGTCGATCGACATCTGCCAGCTCAGGAACTCATCGACCGTCAGCGTGTAGCGCTGGCAGGCTTCCTCGAGGCTGAGCAGCCCGCCGCGCACCGCGGCGACGACCTCGGCCTTGCGCCGGATGACCCAGCGCCGCGTGTTCATCGGCGGCAGGTCCGCGATCGTGAGCGGGCTCCCGTCCGGGCCGATCACATATTTCACGCGCGGACGCAACGGTTCGGACATGATGCACTCACACAACTCAACTGAGCTACTTGAGAGGATCATAGGGCGGGCGCTTTAAGAATTGCCTAAAAAGAAACCGGCAGCTTTCCGGGTCACTGCGCCGCCGCCGTCTGCGGCCGCACGATCGATTTCACCTTGTCGAGCGCGACGCTGATCGCGCCGATCTTCAGGAGCGGCGTGTCGCCCGTCAGATCGACGCCGTCGACCGCGCCGGTGATCTCGGTCGTGGCCGTGAACGGCTGGCCGGACACGTCCCTCGCATCCACCGTGATGCTGTAGGCGCCTGCGGGCGCGGTCGCTCCCGTCGATGTCGTGCCGTTCCAGCGGTAGGATTGCGCCCCGGCGGCCAGGGTCGCCGTCGCGGTCTGCACCACGTTGCCGGTGGCGTCGCGGATGGTGATCGCCGCCGTGCCGCCGCGCGCCGCGTTGATGCGCCACTCGGCCACCCCACCCTTGAGCTGGGCCGCGGCGCCGTCCGCGGTGATCGTGGAGCCGATGAAGCCGACCGCGTTCGTCGTCGCCGTCGCCTTGTTCAGCGTCAGCAGCGAGGCCAGCGTGTCGTTGGTCTTGAGCTGCTGCTCGACGCCGGCGAACTGCACGAGTTGCTGGGTGAACTGGTTGGTGTCGAGCGGATCGAGCGGACTCTGGTTTCTGAGCTGCGTCGTCAGCAGGGTCAGGAACTGATCGAAATTGCTGGCCAGCGTCGCGGCGGAGGTCGCGGAAGAGCCCGATACCGTCGCGGCGCCCGCCCCGTTGGCGGCGTTGGCGAATCCGGCTCCGGTCACCGTCGTTGTGTTGGACACGGCCATGGCGCGGCTCCCTAGATGCTCAGATCTACGCCGCCGAGCCTGACCAGGCGGCGGACGGGCGCGGGCTGCGCCGGAATGGGT
>JAKFWE010000214.1 GCA_021732895.1 Allobosea sp.
TGCCTCTTCAGGATGAGGATCGAGGGCTGGCTCGGCGGCAACGCTGCTCCCTTCCTTCGCCAACCTTGAAAACCGCCGCCGCAGCACCTCGCGCATCATGCCGAAATCGTCGCCGGCGATAGTCTCGGTCGAGATGTTGAAGGTGCGGTAATGGCTCTTCATGAAGCCGTCCCTGCCCGCCACGACCATGCCGCCGACGGCGTTCGCGCCCATGATGTGCGAGTTGTCGTAGACCTCGACCCGGCGCGGCGGCTTTTCCATGCCGAAGGCCGCGCCCAGCGCCGCCAGCAGCGATTGCTGGCCGGCATTGTCGGCGAGCTTGCGCGCCAGCGCCTCGCGCGCGTTCCTGCGGGCGTGCTCGACGAGATCGGCCTTCTCGCCACGCTTCGGCGTCGCGACCTCGACCTTGCGGCCGGCCCGCGCGGAGAGCGCGGCCGCGATCAGCTCAATCTCCTCGACCTGGTGCGAGAGCAGCACGAGGCGCGGCGGCGGCTTGTCGTCGTAGAACTGCGTCACCACCGAGGCCAGCACCTCGGCCGGGCTCAGCGAGCGGTCGGCGCGTGGGAACAGCGCCCGGTTGCCCCAGTTCTGCTTGTTGCGGAAGAAGAAGATCTCGACGCAGAACTGCCCGGCCTGCTCGTCGATGGCGAAGACGTCCGCCTCCTCGACGCCCTGCGTGTTGATGTCCTGCCCGGCCGAGACGGCCGAGAGCGCCGCCAGCCGGTCGCGATAGCGCGCCGCCTTCTCGAATTCGAGCTCTTCCGCCGCGTCCTGCATGCGCTGCGACAGAAGCTTCTTCACGCCGGAGGCGCGCCCGGCGAGGAAGTCGCGCGCCTGACCGGCGAGCGCCTGATAATCGGGAATGCTGATCTCGCCGGTGCAGGGGCCGGCGCAGCGCTTGATCTGGAAGAGCAGGCAGGGCCGCGTACGGTTCTCGTAGAAGGAATCCGTGCAGGAGCGCAGCAGGAAGGCTTTCTGCAGCGCGTCGATCGTGCGCTTCACCGCCCAGACCGAGGCGAAGGGGCCGTAGTAATCGCCCTTGCGCTGGCGCGAGCCGCGATGCTTGGCGATCTGGGGGGCCTCGTGGTCGCCGCTGAGCAGGATGTAGGGAAACGACTTGTCGTCGCGCAGCAGCACGTTGTAGCGCGGCCTGAGCTGCTTGATCAGGTTGGATTCGAGCAGCAGCGCCTCGGTCTCGGTGCCGGTGGTGACGAACTCCATGTTCGCCGTCTCGGCGATCATCCGCGCCACGGCGTTGGTGTGGGCCATGCCGCGCGCATAAGACCCGACCCGGTTCTTCAGGTTCTTGGCCTTGCCGACATAGAGCACCTCGCCGGCGCGATCGAACATCCGGTAGACGCCGGGTTTTCCGGGCAGATGCTTCGCAAAACCGGCGATGACCTCGATGCCGGCCTTCAGCGCGCCGGGCGCGGCCTCGCCGAGATCGAGCGGCGGGGCGGGGAGGGCGTCCTCCTCGTCCTCGAGATCGTCGTCCAGGGGTGAGTCGGGGCGTTCGCGGGTCATGGCCTGCATTTAGGATGAGTGACGCGCTTCGTCATGTCAGCAAAGGGCTTTGGCGCGAGCCGCTATGCTGCCCAAGGGTCGATGGTGGGCAGTCCGGCGGCTGCAAATGGGCTCGTGTCACGCGTCGCCACGATGAGGCTGTGAGCGATGGCGATGGCCGCGATGTAGCCATCGACGATGGGAATACCCAGTCCAAGCCGCCGTCCCCGCGCGCGCAGCGCCGCATGCGCCGACGCTGCTGCGGCATCGAATGGCAGAACGCGGCCCGTGAACACCGTTAGAACACGCCGGTCGAGTTGCGTTTCGAGTTCGCGCTTGCGTCTACCCTCCGGGAGCGTGGCGACGCCGAACATAAGTTCGGAAAGTCCGATTGCAGGCAGATATAGCGCCTCGATGTTCTGTGCGTCGAGCCAGCGCAAAACGGCCGTCTCAGGCTGTGGCTTCAGCGGCTCGGAAATGACGTTCGTGTCGAGCAGGATCACTCGAAGCTGACCGGTTCGCCGACCGTCTTGTCACGCGTGATGTCGAGTTCGACGCCACCGACGCTGCGCCCGATCTCGGCCAAAAGCGAACCGAGCTTGATGCGCTCCGGCGGATTGACCGCAGTATCGAGGATATGGCGGATTTCCGCTTCCGTGCTGCGCCCGTGACGCGCGGCGCGCAGCTTGAGAGCCCGGTGCGTTTCATCGGACAATTTTCGAACCGTCACTGATGGCATGGTGCTTCGGCCCCTTCGTCGTTCTGCTATCAGTCTACCATAGCTGCTATCAAGCTCAATCGCGGGCGCCTCCCCTTGACCGCGTAGCCCCACACCGCCCATCACCATCCGCCCGCCACGGACGCTGCCCATGCCCGCCTTCGCAATCCCGTTTCCGATCATCGACCCGGTCGCGCTCTCGCTCGGCCCGCTCTCGGTGAAATGGTATGGGCTGGCCTATGTCGCCGGCCTGCTCGGCGGCTGGTGGTATGCGCGCCGGCTGGTTTCGGCGGAGGGGCTCTGGGG
>JAKFWE010000192.1 GCA_021732895.1 Allobosea sp.
GGCACATGTTGGTGCGCACCGGCAGCCGGCCGGTGCGCTGCGCCGTGCGATAGGCGGCGACCTCGCGATACTGCGCCCGCATGCCGACGGCGGCGTCCATCACGCTGGTGATGCCGAACCGGTTGCAGTAGCGGCCGGCCCGCTCGATCGCCGCCACCAGTTCCTCGTCGCTCGGGGACGGGATGACGGCCTTGACCGCGTCGCGCCCGTTTTCGGCCATCAGCCCGGTCAGCACGCCGTTGACCTGTTCGATCGCGCCGCCGGGCGGCACGGGCGTGCTCTCGTCGACGCCGGCGAGCGTCAGCGCCAGCGAGTTGGCGACAGAGAGATGGCCGCAGGCGCGCACGATGTAGACCGGGTTGTCCGGCGCGGCGCGGTCGAGCTCCGTGCGGTGCGGATGGCGCTTCACGTCGAGCTCGAAGTGGTCATAGCCGCGGGCCAGGATCCACTGACCCGGCTTCAGCCCGGCCGCGCGTTGCGCGATCATGCCGAGCAGCCCGTCCAGCGTGCGCACGAAGCGCGGCCGGATGTCGAGCTCGACCATGGTCAGGCCCAGCGGCAGCAAATGCAGATGCGCCTCATACAAACCGGGCGTCGCAGTGCGGCCGGCCAGCTCGACGATCCGCGTCGCAGGCCCGATCAGCGGCTCGATCTCGGCCGACGAGCCTGTCGCCAGAACTCTGCCGGCCCAGAGCGCGACCGCCTCGGCATAGCCTTCGCTCGCGCCGCAATAGACGCGCCCGCCCCGCAACACGATCTCGGCCTTCGGCAGCGCGCCCATGACATGGTTCCTCCCGGAACCAAAACTGGCACGATCCCGACGTCGGGGACAATGGTGGGCGAGGCTGAAATTTGATCAGGCCTGGCCCGGCCGCGCCATCGCCTCGCGCGAGGCGCCCTCGGCGTCTTCGCCGGCCCTTCGCCCGCGCCTGCCCGCGCTTCGCGCCGTCCGTGTTCCGGCGCAGGCGGCCGCCTTGACCCCGCGCGAAAATTCTCACAGACGGGCGCGATGTCAAAGACGATCCTGGTCACGGGCGCCGCCGGCTTCATCGGCTTCCATGTCGCCGGCCGCCTGCTGGCGGATGGCTGGACCGTCATCGGCCTCGACAACCTGAACGATTATTACGACGTCGGCCTCAAGCAGGCCCGGCTCGCGGTTCTGGCCGGCAACCGCGGGTTTCGTTTCGAGAAACTCGACCTCGCCGACCGGGCGGGGATGGCCGCGTTGTTCGCGCGCGAGACGTTCGGGACGGTGATCCATCTCGGCGCGCAAGCGGGCGTGCGCTACTCGCTGATGAATCCGCAGGCCTATGTCGATTCCAACCTCACCGGATTCGGCAACGTCATCGAAGGCTGCCGGCGCAATGGCTGCGAGCACCTGATCTTCGCGTCGTCGTCCTCGGTCTACGGCGCCAACACGAAGCTCCCGTTCCGGACCTCGGATTCGGTCGATCATCCGATCAGCCTCTACGCGGCGACCAAGAAGGCCAACGAACTGATGGCGCACACCTATGCGCATCTGTTCGGGTTGCCCGCGACGGGGCTTCGCTTCTTCACGGTCTACGGCCCCTGGGGACGACCCGACATGGCGATGTGGATCTTCGCCAGGGCCATTCTCGCCGGCGAGCCGATCAGGCTGTTCGGCAATGGCGACATGCAGCGCGACTTCACCTTCATCGACGACATCGTCGAGGCGATCGTGCGGCTGGCGCCAAAGCCGCCGCGCCCGAACCCGGTCTGGTCGGGCGATGCGCCCGATCCGGCGACCAGCTCCGCCCCGTGGCGCATCTTCAACATCGGCGCCAATGTGCCGGTCGAGCTGATGCATGTCGTCACGCTCATGGAGAAGGCGATCGGCAGGGAGGCGGTCAAGGAATTCCTGCCGATCCAGCCCGGCGACCTGCCGGCGACCTTCGCCGATGTCGCCGATCTCGCGGCCGAGGTCGATTTTCGTCCGCGCACGAGCATCGAGGACGGCATCGCGCGCTTCGTCGCGTGGTATCGGGACTACCACCGCGTCTGACGGGCGCGTGGATATCCCCGGGGCCAGCGCCCCGCGCGATCATGGCGGCGGAGGACGGGCCAGCAGGCCTCGTCGAACGCCAGCGAGGCCCCATGACCGAGACGTCCCGCCTGTCCCTGCCGCTGCTCGCCGCCGGGCAGGCCCAGAAGCACGTGACCCATAACGACGCGCTGATCCGTCTCGATGCGCTCATCCATCTCGTCGTCGAAAGCCGCTCCCAGACGGTGGCGCCGGCGTCGCCGACGGGGACGGCCGCCTACATCGTGCCGCCTTCGGGCGGCGCCGGCGCCTTCTCCGGCCATGATGATGAGCTGGCGATCTACGAAGACGCAGGCTGGACCTTTCTCGCGCCGCGCCCGGGCTGGCAGGCATGGGTGGTCGACGAGGCCGAGCACCATGTCTGGACCGGCGCGGAATGGCGCCGCTCGAGCCCGGTCAGCAGCCTCGGCGCCAGCGTCTGGGGCGTGAACACGACCGCCGACGCCACGGCGCGGCTCGCCGTCT
>JAKFWE010000205.1 GCA_021732895.1 Allobosea sp.
ACCTCCGCGGCCTGAAATGTCCCCTGCCCTCCCTGCGCGTGCGCAAGGCGCTGAAGGGCGCGGCTCCCGGCGCGCTGTTCGTCGTGGAATGCACCGATGCGATGGCCGCTATCGACATTCCCAACCTGATGCGCGAAACCGGCGACGTGATCGAGCGCAGCCACAGCGAGGGCGAGCTGCTCGTCTTCCATATTCGCAAGGCCGCAGCCTGAGGGAGCGGCGGATGGAGCAGCCGCCGTGGCCGTGACCGAAGCCGATATCCTGCGCGCGCTCGAACTGGTGAAACTGCCGGCGAGCGGGCAATCCCTGAGCGCATCCGGCCGCGTCGCCAATATCATCGTCGATGGCGGCAAGGTGATCTTCGCCATCGGCATCGACGCCACCGAAGCCGCCGCGATGGAGCCGGTGCGCAAGGCGGCCGAAAGCGCGGTCTCCGGGCTGCCGGGCGTCACGCAGGTCCTGGTCGGGCTGACCGCCGACAAGGCGCCCTCCTCCGCAGCCGCAAGCGCCCGCCAGCAGGCTCAGCGCCCGACGCCCGGCCCCGGCGGGCCGACGCCGAAGGCCGCTGGCGTGCCGGGCGTGAAGCAGATCATCGCGGTCGCCAGCGGCAAGGGCGGCGTCGGCAAATCGACCACCACCGCCAATCTCGCGGTGGCGCTCAGCGTGCTCGGCCTACGCGTCGGCGTGCTCGACGCCGACATCTACGGCCCGTCGGTGCCGAAAATCTTTGGCATCACCGGCAAGCCGCGCCTCGTCTCGGGCCGCACGCTGGCGCCGATGGAGGCCTATGGCCTCAAGATCATGTCGATCGGTTTTCTGATCGACGAGGAGACGCCGATGATCTGGCGCGGGCCGATGGTGATATCGGCCATCACCCAGATGCTGCGCGAGGTCGCCTGGGGCGAACTCGACGTGCTGGTCGTCGATATGCCGCCCGGCACCGGCGACGCGCAGCTCACCATGGCCCAGCAGACGCCGCTGGCCGGCGCCGTCATCGTCTCGACGCCGCAGGACCTTGCGCTGCTCGATGCGCGGCGCGGCGTGGCGATGTTCCGCAAGGTCGAGGTGCCGATTCTCGGCATCGTCGAGAATATGAGCTATTTCCTTTGCCCGGAATGCGGCGCCCGCTCCGACATCTTCGCCCATGGCGGAGCGCGGCACGAGGCCGAGCGGCAGAACGTGCCTTTCCTCGGCGAGATCCCGCTCGCCATGCCGATTCGCGAGACCTCCGACGGCGGCCGGCCGATCGTGGCGAGCGACCCGGATTCAGCCCACGCCAAGGCTTATCTGGCGATCGCCCGGCAGGTCATGGCTGGCCTCGGCGGCCCGGTCAGAGCCGCGCCGCGCATCGTGATCGAGTGAGCCGGGCCGCGGCGCGCGGCGCCGCAGGCCGTCGGCTCAGTCGGCGCGGGTGAGCTGAACCTCGACGCGGCGGTTCTGCGCGCGGCCTTCGGCCGTGGCGTTGCTGGCGATCGGTTCGCTGGAGCCGCGGCCCTCGACGGCGACGCGGCCGGGCTCGGTCAGGGCCGAGCGCAGGATTTTCGCCACGGCATCGGCGCGGGCCACAGACAGGGCCTGATTGTCCTTGAACGGCCCGCCTCCGATCGCCTGGTCGTCGGTATGGCCGACGATGCGCACCGGGCCCTTCTCCTTCTCGACGACCTCGGCGATGCGCCGGCCGACCGGGACGAACTCCGGCAGCACGGTCGCCTGACCGGAGGCGAAGGTGATGAGGTTGCCGACGCGGATGGCGATCCAGCCGCCGAACGGATCGACGGTGACGGCGCCGGATTTGATCTCGGGGGCCAGCGCCGCCCTGATCCGCTCGAGCTGCGAGACCTTCGGAACGGGCGCCGGCAGCGGCTCGACCTTCGGCGCCGCGATCGGGATCGGACGCGGCGGCGGAGCAAACAGGCCGAAAAGCCAGGGCAGGATGAACGACAGCGCGACCAGAGTTGCGATCAGCAAAGTGCTGTAGAGTGCAATCTGGACGACCTTGGAGCGGACCTGGGACTCTGGGGACATGCCGACGTGGTCTCGCGTTTCCCGACGGAACCGAACGATACACGTCTACCGGGACACGACAACCGGATGACGACGGGGCGCCTTGCGCTCGGCCAAAAGCGCCGGGCGCCGATTACAGCCTGACGCCGCCGGTCTTGTAGGCCGCCTCGACCGGGCTCTGGTAGGTTTCCAGGACGAGGCTCGCGCCATAGGCGGCGGCGACGGCGAAAACCACGGCGGCGACGAAGGATTTCATGGACGTTTCCCCACTCCGATGCGCCGACGGGCGCTCTTTGTTGCGATGAGAGATAGCGGGCGGCGGCGCGGGGATCAAGCGCCGCCCAGCAGGGCCGCCAGCCGCTCGGCCTCGGCGATGTCCTCCGGCCGGTTGGCGTTGAAAAAGGGATCGACCGGATCGACCGGCCATTCCGCGCTGGCGCAGCCATGGCGCGCCGTCCAGCGGTCGATCTTCCGTTCCTGATCCACGGTCAGCGCGTGGCGCAAATCGGCGCGCAAACTCGCC
>JAKFWE010000160.1 GCA_021732895.1 Allobosea sp.
GGGCTGGTCAGGCTGTCGGTCGGGCTCGAGCATCCCGACGACCTGATCGCCGATCTGTCGCAGGCGCTGGCGGCGGCCTGAACCGGCGCTGCCGACGCGGCTTCGCGCGCGAGTGATGGACCGGCCCGCGAGCCCGCCCTATGGTCCGCGCCATGAGCACGACCGCGCCCGCCAAACCCGTTCCAGCAAGCCCGGCTCCGGAGCTGAAGCCCGGCGACCATGTCTTTCTGGTCGATGGCTCGAACTTCATTTTCCGGGCCTATTTCCAGTCGATCAACCAGGACCGCAAATATAACGCCCGCTCCGACGGGCTGCCTTCGGGCGCGGTGCGGCTGTTCGCGACGAAGTTGTTCCAGTTCGTCAAGGACGGCGTGCTGGGCGTGAAGCCGACCCATCTCGCCATCGTCTTCGACAAGTCGGAGAACTCCTTTCGCAAGGAGATCTACCCGGCCTACAAGGGCAACCGCTCGGACCCGCCGCCCGACCTGATCCCGCAGTTTCCGCTGATGCGCGAGGCGGTGCGCGCCTTCGGCCTGATCCCGGTCGAGCAGGACGTCTACGAGGCCGACGACCTGATCGCGACCTATGCGCGGCAGGCGCGGGAGGCCGGCGCGGACGTGCTGATCGTTTCGGCCGACAAGGACCTGATGCAGCTCGTGCGGCCGGGCGTGGCGATGTACGACCCCGCCTCGGGCGACGCCGGCAAGGGCAAGGGTTTCCGGGCCGAGCGCAAGATCGGCGAGCCCGAGGTCGTCGAGTATTTCGGCGTGACGCCCGACAAGGTCACCGACGTGCAGGCGCTGGCCGGCGACGCCACGGACAATGTGCCGGGCGCGCCCGGCATCGGCATCAAGACGGCGGCCCAGCTCATCGGCGAGTATGGCGACCTCGAGACGCTGCTGGCGCGCGCGGGCGAGATCAGGCAGCCGAGGCGCCGCGAAACGCTGACCGATCCAGAAATCGTCGAGAAGGTCCGGATCTCGCACAGGCTGGTGACCCTCGTGGACGATGTCGAGGTCGCGACGCCGCTGTCGCATCTGACGCTGGGCGAACCGGAACCGGCCAGGCTGATCGCCTTCCTCAAGGCGATGGAGTTCACCACCATCACGAAGCGCGTCGCCGAGGCCTATGGCGCGGAGGTCGCTGCGATCGACGCCGACGAGGGGCTGGCGCCGGGCGGGGCGCGCGCGGCCGAGCTGAAGGCGCTCCATATCGGCGCGGACGCGTCGCACGACCTCTCCGCCTCGGCCGCGCCCGCCGATCCGTCCGGCACGGTCGAGCCTGCCAAACCTCTGTCCGACGAGGACTGGCTCAAACCCGCCGATCTCGCCGCCGCCCGCAAGGCGCAGGCCGCCGAGGCGAAGATCGACCGCACGGCCTATGAGTGCGTGCGCACGCTGCCCGATCTCGAACGCTGGATCGGCTGGGCGTTCGACGCGGGCGTCGTGGCGCTCGACACGGAGACCAATTCGCTCGACGCCATGCAGGCCGATCTCGTCGGCGTCTCGCTCTGCGTGGCGCCCGGAAAGGCCTGCTACATCCCGCTGCAGCATCGCGGCGGCGCGGATCTGTTCGGCGGCGGCATGCTGGAGGGGCAGATTCCGCTCGGTCAGGCGCTTGCTGCGCTCGCACCGCTGCTGGCGGACCCCGGCGTCCTCAAGATCGGGCAGAACCTTAAATACGACCTTCTCGTCCTGCAGCAGCACGGACTCGACGTGTCCCCGATCGACGACACGATGCTGATCTCCTATGCGCTCGACGCCGGCGGCAACTCGCATGGCATGGACAGGCTTTCGGAGCTGCATCTCGGCCACGAGACGGTCCCCTATGCGCAGGTGGCAGGCGCCGGCAAGGCGCAGGTGACCTTCGACAAGGTCGCGCTCGACAAGGCGACCGAATACGCAGCCGAGGACGCCGACGTGACCCTGCGGCTCTGGCGCGCGCTGAAGCCGCGGCTGGCGGCGGAGGGCAAGGCGACCGTCTACGAGACGCTGGAGCGGCCGCTCGTCGCGGTGCTGGCCCGGATGGAGCGGCGCGGCATCGCCATCGACCGCCAGATCCTGTCGCGGCTGTCGGGCGAGTTCGCGCAGTCGCTGGCGCGGCTGGAGGACGAGATTCACACGCTGGCGGGCCAGAAGTTCACCATAGGCAGCCCCAAGCAGCTCGGCGACATCCTGTTCGGCAAGATGGGCCTCGCAGGCGCGAAGAAGACAGCGACCGGGCAATGGGCGACCGGGGCCGGCGTGCTGGAGGAGCTGGCCGAGCAGGGGCACGAATTCCCGACCAAGGTTCTGGAATGGCGCCAGCTCTCCAAGCTGAAATCGACCTACACCGACTCGCTGCCGACCTATGTCCATCCGCGGACCAACCGGGTGCACACCTCCTACGCGCTCGCGGCGACGACGACCGGCCGGCTCTCCTCCTCGGACCCGAACCTGCAGAACATCCCGATCCGCACGGAGGAGGGGAGGCGCATCCGCCGCGCCTTCGTGGCGCCCGAGGGCAAGAAGCTGATCTCGGCG
>JAKFWE010000258.1 GCA_021732895.1 Allobosea sp.
GCGGGGCGGGGATGTCGACCATTGAAAGCAGGCTGTCGAGCGAGCCGTCATCGCCGGGGGCGGCGGCGGGCGAGGACGCGGCGGCGTTCGGGCGCGGCGCCGGCGCGTCGCGCAGCAGGGCCGCGGCGAGATGCTCGAAACGCGGCCCGCGCGCCTCGTCGTGGAGCCCCGACAGGGAGGGGTTGCGGGCGAAGGCGGCGGCGATCTCGCTGGCCCGGACCAGTTCCGGCACGCGGGCGGGCAGGCTCGCGGAGTCGAGATCGCGCAGGGCGCGCAGCGGCAGCGCGACGGCCAGCGCCGGCGGCTGCGAGCCGAGGCGGTTGCCGACCTCGAGCCGCGCGACCGCGCCATGGGCGGCGAGCAGGCTGGCGATGTCCTCGCCGGAGATGTCGGTCAGCCGGCCGGGCCCGGACCGGCCGAAATCGCCGACGATGACGAGGTCGAAAGGCGGCGGCGCGCCGATCTCGCGCGCCGCTCCGCGCCTCCCGAGGGCGCCGAAGCCCGCATCGAGATGAACTCCGCCTTTCGGCGCTTCCTCGTCCGCCATGATCTCGCGCCCCCCTCGCCCCTGTCAGTGAACAGCATAACCGCGCCGTACGACAATTCCCCGAGCGGCTAGAGCGCGACGCCCATCTCGCGCAGGCGGGCCGGCAGGTCGATCGGCTCGACGAAATGCAGGCCCCGCATGCCGACGCCACGGGCGGCCGCGATGTTCTTCTCGCTGTCGTCGATGAACAGGCAGTCGCCGGCCGCGAGGGCGTAGCGCTGGAGCAGCACGCGGTAGATCGCCGGATCGGGCTTGATCAGCTTCTCGTGGGCCGACACGACGACGCCGTCGAAATCCTGCAGGAAGGGGAAGCGGATCAGGCACTCGGCCCATTTCTCGCGCGAGAAATTGGTGATGGCGTAGACCTTGTCGCCCCGCCGCTTCAGGGCCGCCAGCACCGCGACGCTGCCCTCGATCGCGCCCGGCACGGCCTCGTGCCAGCGCTCGTCATAGGCCCTGATCTCGCGCTCCCATTCGGGATGTGCGGCGACGAGCCCGGCCACAGCCTCGCTCCACGGCCGGCCGCGATCCTGCTCGACGTTCCAGGCGGCGGTGCAGACATGGCGCATGAACCAGTCGAGCCGCTCGCCGTCGGGGACCAGCTCGCGATAGAGCAGGCGGGGGTCCCAGCGGATCAGGACGTTGCCGACGTCGAAGACGACGATGGGCTGGCTTGCGGGCATGGCGTGGTCCGGGGTCGCGGCCGTCAGGACTCGGTCACATGCTTGTGTGCAGACGTGCAGGAACAAGGCAAGCTCTCTGCCCTATGCCTGCCTGCGGTGCGAAAGGATTTCGAAGCGTGAGCGCCTGGTTGCCCTGGCTCGACCGGCAAGGCCGGTTCTCGCCCCTGCGCGCGGGGGTGTTCGCGCTCGTTCTGGTCCCGGCCCTGTGGCTGGCGCTGGACGCCTGGAGCGGGCAGCTCGGCTCCAAGCCGTGGACGCGCGCGGTGCACGACACCGGAACCTGGGCGATGCGGCTGCTGCTGGTGACGCTGGCCGTCTCGCCGCTGCGGCGCATCCTCGACTGGAGCAAGCTGATCGGCGTGCGCCGCATGCTGGGCCTGTCGGCGCTGGCCTACGCCGCCGCGCATCTGGCTCTCTACAGCATCGACCTCGCCTTCGACTGGGGGCTGATCGTCTCGGAGATCGTCAAGCGCTTCTACCTGATCGTCGGAATGACGGCGCTGCTCGGCCTCGTCGCGCTCGGCGCGACCTCGACGGACGGCATGATCCGCCGGCTCGGCTCGCGGCGCTGGCAGCTTCTGCACAATCTGGTCTACCCGATCACCGGCCTGTCGCTGCTGCATTTCGCCTTGCAGTCGAAGATCGACGTGACCCAGCCGGCCCTGATGAACGGGCTGTTCGCGCTGCTGCTGGTCTATCGCGGGCTCTACCGCTTCAGGATCGCGGTGACGACGCGCGCACTCGTCGCCTGCGGATTGCTGATCGGGCTCGTCACGGCCCTGTGCGAGACCGCCTGGTATGCGCTGACGACCGGCGCATCGGCGTGGATGGTGTTCCAGGCCAATGCCGACGTGGTGGTCTATGGCGAGCTCGCCGCGCTGCGGCCGGGGCACTGGGTCGCCTTCGCCGGACTCGCCGTCGCGCTGCTCCATGCTGTCCGCGCGCCGCGCGCCAGCCAGCCGCAGCGCGAGCGCGGCGGCAGGATGCGCCAGGTCGAGGCGCGCGGGCGAACCTAGCCGAACAGCCAGAGTCCGGCGAGCCCGCCGGCGCCGACGATGATGCGCCACCAGCCGAACAGCGCGAAACCGCGACGCGAGACGAAATCGAGGAAGCTGCGCACGACGATCAGCGCCGAGACGAAGGCGGCGGAAAAGCCGATCGCTATCAGAACCGTGTCTTCGAAGGTGAGGATCTTGTAGTTCTTCAGCAGGTCGTAGGCGAAGGCCCCGGCCATGGTCGGCATGGCGAGGAAGAACGAGAATTCCGCCGCGGCGCGCTTGCTCGCCCCG
>JAKFWE010000259.1 GCA_021732895.1 Allobosea sp.
GCGATGTCCAGCGTGCGGTAGCTGAAGAGCGGCCGCTCGTCTGCGGCTTGATGATCGATCATGAAGGTGTCTCGTCGCCTTTGAGAGGAAAGCGCCCCCGCGGCGCGGACCGCGGGGGCCGGGCGGCTCGAAAACCGCCTTACTGCGTCTTGGCCAGGAAGCCGGCGTTCTTCATCAGCTCGAGATGCTGCGCCTCGGCGGCGGCGACCCATTTCTCGTAGTCGGGGCCGCTCATCGTGGTCTGGTTGAAGGCGCCCTTCTCCATGAACTCCTGCCAGTCCGGCGTCGCCATCACCTTCTTGAAGAGATCGACATAATAGGCGACCTGCTCGGGCTTGGCGTTCTTGGTGGTGAAGATGCCGCGAAGCATCTGATACTCGACCGGAAGACCGGATTCCTTGCAGGTCGGAATGTCGCCCCATGCCTCGGTCGCGGTGACCTTGCCGGTGTAGGTCGAGCGCTTCCCGTCGAAGATGCAGAGCGGTCGCAACTGCCCGGCCCGCCACTGGGCGACCGCCTCGATCGGGTTGTTCACCGACGAATCGACGTGCTTGCCGACGAGCTGAACCGCCACCGTGCCGCCGCCGCTATAGGGCACGTAGGTGAACTTCTTGCCGCCTGTCTGCAGCTCGAGCGCCGCCGTGACGATCTGGTCCTCCTGCTTGGAGCCGGTGCCGCCCATCTTGAACTGGCGGTCGTCGCCGGCCTTGACCGCGTCGATGTAGTCCTTGGCGGTCTTGTAGGGCGATTCCGCATTGACCCAGAGCACGAACTGGTCGAGCGCGAGCATCGAGACCGGCTTCATGTCCTTCCAGTTGAACGGCGAGCCGGTGCCGAGCGGCGTGGTGAACAGGTTCGACAGCGTGATGATGATCTTGTGAGGATCGTTGGCGCTGCTCTTCATCTCGATGAAGCCCTCGGCGCCGGCGCCGCCGCCCTTGTTGATGACGATCAGCGGCTGCTTCATCAGGTTGTGCTTCTGCACGACGCCCTGGACGAAGCGCGCCATCTGGTCGGCGCCGCCGCCGGCGCCGGCCGGGATCAGGAAGGTGACCGGCTTCTGCGGCTCCCAGCCCTGCGCCATCGCCGGCGACAGGAACCCTGCGCTTGCGGCGAGCGCGGCAGCCAAACCCGTGGCTTTCGACAGTCCGTGCCTCGTCATGTCTTCTCTCCCTGGTTGAGGCGGCTTTCGCGCCGCGCTGGTCCGTTTTCGTCAGGTCGTTCTCGCGATGGCCGGCCGGCTCCCGAATCTGGAACGGAGCATCTGGAAGGCCGGCCAGATCGCCAGGATGACGCCCAGCGTCATAATGGAGCCCGACAACCAGTTTGACCAGAAGACAGTGACGTTGCCCTGCGAGATCAGCATCGCCTGACGGAACGAGCTCTCGGCCTGGTCGCCCAGAACCAGAGCCAGAACCAGCGGCGGCAGCGGATAGCCCAGTTTGGTGAAAAGATAGCCCATCACGCCGAAGGCGAGCATCATCCAGACGTCGAACATGGAGTTGTTCACGGTGAAGGCGCCGATCGCGCAGATCACCACGATCGCCGGCGCGATGATCGAGAACGGCACCCGCAGGATCGCGGCGAAGAGCGGCACGCAGGTCAGCACCAGCACGAGACCGATCACGTTGCCGAGATACATCGAGGCGATCAGGCCCCAGACGAAATCGGGGTTTTCGACGAAGAGCAGCGGGCCGGGCTGCAACCCCCAGATCAGCAGGCCGCCGAGCAGCACGGCGGCCGTCGGCGAACCGGGAATGCCCAGAGTCAGCATCGGCAGAAGCGCCGCCGTGCCGGCGGCGTGAGCCGCCGTCTCCGGCGCGACCACGCCTTCGAGTTCGCCCTTGCCGAAATTGTTGCCGTTTCTGGAGAAACGCTTCGCGAGACCGTAGCCCATGAACGAGGCCGGCGTTGCGCCGCCCGGCGTGATGCCCATCCAGCAGCCGACGATGCAGCTGCGCAGGAAGGTCAGCCACATGCGCGGAAGCTGCTTCCAGGTGCGGATCACGGCGTCCATGCGCAGCTTCGCCGCGGCGCCGTTGAACTTCAGCCCGTCCTCCATCGAACTCAGGATCTAGCCGATGCCGAAGAGACCGATCACGGCGACCAGGAACTTGAAGCCGTTCAGCAGTTCCTCCTGGCCGAAGGTCATCCGCAGCGTGCCGGTGACGTTGTCGAGGCCGACGGCGGCGAGCGCGAAGCCGAGGCACATCGAGGCCAGCGTCTTGAAGGCCGAACCGCGCCCCATCCCGATGAAACTGGCGAAGGTCAGGAACTGGACGGCGAAGAACTCCGCCGGCCCGAACTTTAGAGCGAACCGCGCCACCACCGGGGCGAGAAACGTGATCACGATGACGGCGAAGATGGCGCCGACGAAGGACGAGGTGAAGGCGCCGACCAGCGCCTCGTCGGCGCGGCCGCGCTGCGCCATCGGATGGCCGTCGAAGGTCGTCGCGACCGACCATGGCTCGCCGGGAATATTGAAGAGGATCGAGGTGATGGCGCCGCCGAACAGCGC
>JAKFWE010000177.1 GCA_021732895.1 Allobosea sp.
GAGCGCCGCCTCGTCTCGGCGGATCGCGGCGCGCGCGGTCAGCGCCCGCCACAGGCGCTCGCCGCGCTGGCGCGGCGCGGCCAGCATCAAATTCTCGATCACGGTCAGGCGGCCGAGCTCGCGCGAGAGCTGGAAGGTCCGGGTCAGCCCCAGGCTGGCGATCCTGTGCGGCGGAAGGCCGGTGATGTCGCGGCCGAACAGCTCGACGCTGCCGGCGTCGGGCGGTAGAACGCCGGAAATCAGGTTGAAAAGCGTCGATTTTCCGGCGCCGTTCGGGCCGATCAGCCCGGTGATCGCGCCGCCCCGCAGGGCGAGACCCATGCCCGCGACGGCCTGGACGCCGCCGAAGGCTTTCGCCAGATCCCTGGCGACCAGAACCGGGCCATCATGGGCTGGCGACGTCATGACGCCCGCCTCGCATCGGTGGAGACGGCCTCGCGAAAGCGCTCCGGACCCGAGGCGAGGATGCGCTCGACCGCGTAGATCAGACTGTCGATCGTCGCCGCCTTCATCGCCTCGTCGGGCATCAGCATCTGCTGGACCCAGAGCCCGCGCAGCGTGCTGGCGACGAGCGAGACGACGAGCCCGATCTGGGCCTGCGACAGGCCGGAGCGCAGCAGCGCCCGCGCGGCGCTCTCCTGATAGGACTCGATCAACCGGCTGAAGATGCCGGCGATCGCGGCCCTCAACGTCTCGTCCGACCGGGTCGCGACGATCAGCTCCAGCGTGATGGCGATGCGTCGCGGTCCGAAGACCTGCTGGAACACCCCCTCGACGAAGCCGCGCACATCGAGCCGGCCGCCGCCCAGCGCCTCGGCGAGATCGTCCATGCTCGTCTCGGCGCGGGCCCAGAAATGCCGGGCCGTGTCGACGATGAGCTCATGTCTCGTCGGATAATGATGCAGGAGGGCGCCGCGCGACAGGCCGGCCCGCTGGCAGACCTCGACCGTGGAGGTTCCGACATAGCCGAGTTCGAACAGGCACGCCTCGGTCGCCTCGCGCAGGCGGCTGCGAGTCTCGACGCTCTTTGGATATCGGGAGGTCTTCTCGGCCATTCGCACGCTCCAGCGGAGAAAATCTAGCCGGCGGCATCCGGGCTGTCATGAAAAAAGTCAGCTCTGACTGTATTTGTCCGGTCACGCGGAGATCACGAACCTGTGAGGAGATCGGCGCTTGGGCAATTGCCCCGGAGAGGGCTGAGTCTTGATCAAAATGCAGTCGCGACAAGGCGACCGCGCAGGCGCTGATTGAGGCGGCCCGCAAAAAAAACCGAGGAACAATAGCCGGCAATATTTTTTCCCCGTCAGCGATATGCGACGATCGGTTCCATATGGGAGCGATTCGCGACGGGCGCCGCCGTCCCGGACGTTCGTGCGAGGCCCCTCCACCGGCGGCAGGAGACATCCGCGATCGATGAAGACGAAATCCGCGCAGGCCCCCGGCAAGATCCGGTCGCAGATCGCCGCCATGCCGTTCCGGCGCAAGGCCGACGGAACGGCCGAGATCATGCTGGTGACCTCGCGCACGACGCATCGCTGGATCGTGCCGAAGGGCTGGCCGATCAAGGGGCTGAAAGACCATGAGGCGGCCGCCCGCGAGGCCCGTGAGGAGGCCGGCGTCGTCGGCGCCGTCGCCAGGAAGCCGGCCGCCAGCTACACCTACTGGAAGCGCCTCGACGACCATTTCCAGCTTTGCGAGGTGAAGCTCTATCGCCTGGAGGTGGAGCGTCAGCTCGCGGACTGGGCGGAGCGCGGCGAGCGCCGTTGCCAGTGGTTCTCGCTGGCCGACGCCGCCGATCTCGTCGACGACCCCGGCCTCGGGGCCGCGATCCGCGCCTTGGCGGACGACGCCGCGGCCTGACGACGGTCCGCGAGCGAAGCGCCGCATGCGCCTTCCTCAGAGCAGCCTCGCCCCGAAATTCTGCGCCGGGTCCATCTCGGGCTGGAGCCGCCCGGTGGGTCGGGCGGCCTCGCCACCTTTGCGCGGCAGGAAGCGGCCGGAGCCGGGCGCGGCCTTGAGCGCTGAATCTGCGATCACGACCTCGCCCCGGCGCAGCACCGTCTCCGGCCAGCCGGTCAGGGTGCGCCCCGCGAAGGGGGTGTAGCGCGTCGCGTCATGCACGCCCTCGTCGTTGAGCGTGACCTTGCGCTCCCGGTCCCAGATCACGAGATCGGCGTCCGCGCCGATGGCGATCGCGCCCTTGCGCGGGTTCAGGTTGTAGATTCTGGCCGGCGCCGTCGCGGTCAGCTCGACGAAACGGCAGATTCCCTCGCATTCGTTCGAGCCCGCGCCGCTGCGCGACACCATGGCGTCGAACAGCAGCGGCAGGCGTGTTTCCAGTCCCGGCAGGCCGTTGGCGATCTGCTTGAAGGTCGCGCCAGGGCCGGCGGCGAGCTTGCCGGTCGCGTCGTTGGCGTAGGGCGCATGGTCGGACGAGACGGTCTGGAGGTCGCCCAGCGCCAGGGCCCGCCACAGCGCCTGCTGGTCGGACGCCGCCCGCTGCGGCGGCGAGCAC
>JAKFWE010000323.1 GCA_021732895.1 Allobosea sp.
CGCGATGCGCCGAAAGCGGCGACGGGTGCGGGCTGGCTAGCATGCCGTGGCGACTCTCGTCGATCAGGCCCCGGCGGGCCTGCGCCGGCCCGCCCCAGAGCAAGAAGACCACGCCGGGGCAGGCGCGCGAGACTTCGGCGATGACGGCGTCGCTGACCGCGCCCCAGCCGAGCCGCAGATGCGAGCCCGCCTGGCCGGCGCCGGCCCGCACCGTCAGCGCCGTGTTCAGCAGCAGCACGCCCTGACGCGCCCAGTCCGAGAGATCGCCGTCGCGCCGGGCGATCGCGAGGTCGTCGGCCAGTTCGCGGAAGATGTTGGCGAGGGATTTCGGCAGCGGCGGCGGGCCGGCATGGGAGAACGCCAGCCCGTCGGCGTGCCCCGGAGTCGGATACGGGTCCTGCCCGAGGATCACGACCCGCACGCGCCGCAGGGGAGTGAGCGCCAGCGCCGCGAAGAGCCGCTCCGGCGCGGGCGCGACGATGGCGCCCGAGGCGACGTCGCGATCAGCCGCCAGGCAGGCGGCCGCCGCCGCTGCGCCCGGCGCGAAAACCGGAAGATCGCGCCAGTCGTCGGCAGCCGGAGACGCGAGAAAGGCGGCGAGCGCCGCCTCGTAACCCGGCGTCACGGCGCATCCCTATTTCAGGACCGCCCGCCCCTCGACCTTCGCGTCCACCGTGCCGAGCCGGCGCAGATAGACCATCACCTCGTTGGCCATCAGCTTGCCGTCGGTCAGGCCGATCAGCGTCCTGCCGCGCCCGAGCGCGCTGTAGCCGTCGCCGCCGTCGAGCATGAAATTGTTGGAGGCGACGGTGTATTTCCCCGCCGGATCGATCGGCTTGCCGTCGACGCTGACGGCGGTGACGCGCGAACCCTGCGGCTGCTTCAGGTCGGCCTCGAATGTCAGCCCGGAGACGACGGGGAAGCGCCCCGCGCCCTGCGGCGCATCGCGCAGGCCGTTCTCGAGCGCGTCCTTGACGTCCTTGCCGGTGATCTCGACCATCACCGTCGCGTTGCCGAAGGGCAGTTCGCTCAGCACGTCGCGGCGGGTCAGCTTCTGGCCGGCGGCGTACTGCTTGTTGGCGCGGATGCCGCCGGCGTTGGTGATGGCGAGCTGCGCCCCGGTCGAGGCCCGGATCGCGTCGGCGATCAGATTGCCGATGGCGCTCTCCTGCGTGCGGATGATGCCGGTGCGCGAATCCAGCGGCGAGGCCAGCGTCGCGACGTCGATGTCGAGCTCCTTGGAAAGCTCGCCTTCCAGGCTCCTGACGATGGAGGCGACCTCGGCGTCCGGCGTCGCGGCGCGGCTGTCATTGACGCGGAAGGTCGGCGTCCAGGCGACGCGCCGGGCCTGGCCCTCGCCGGTCACCGTCACGGCGACGTCGATCGCGGTGACGTAATTGCCCTCCTCGTTGGACTCCACCATCACGACCTTGCCGTCATAGGCGATGGCGAGATCGTGGTCGTGACCGGTCAGGAGGATATCGACGACGCGCGAGCGCACGATCGCCAGATCGGTGGCGCGGTCGGCATGGACGACGCCGACGATGATGTCCGCGCCCTGGCTCTTCAGCCTGCGCGCCTCGCGACGCAGCGCCTCCATCGTCGAGGAAAACTTCAGGTCGCCGGGATTGGAGAGCTGCGGCGTCGGGTCGAAGGTCGCGCCGATGACGCCGACCTTGACCGGGCCGAGCTCGAAGACGGCCGAATCCTTGTGGCCGGGCAGGGCGGCGCCGGCAGCGTCGCGCAGGTTGGCTGCGAAGGTCGGGTAGGTCTGCGCGGCGGTGAGCTTGAGATAGTTCTCCTTGCCGAAATCGAACTCGTGGTTGCCCGGCACGAAGACGTCGATGCCCATCTTGTTCTGCATCGCTACAATATGGGCGCCCTGGTCGAAACCCGACATCAGCGAGGGCGAGTAGCAGTCGCCGGCATGGCAGAACAGCAGCGGCACGCCCCGGGCCCGCTCGGCCCTGGCGATTCCGGCGGCGCGCGCGAAGCCGCCTTTGCCCTTGTCGTCGCCCATCTTGTAGATGTCGTTGACGAGCAGGAGCGTGAAGGCGGGCGGCGGCGTCTGCGCCTGGGCGACAGGCGCGGTCGCGGCCAGGGCTGCCGGCGCGGCGATCACGCCGAGTGCGTTGCGGCGGGTCATTCTCGTCATCGGCCTGTGCCTCCCATTGGACCGGATCCAGCCTAGCAAACGGCAAGCCGGCTTGGCGAGCGCGGCGTGGCCGCGATGTCGCAGGCCGGCGCGGACATGACGTCGCGACTGGACGAAAACCCCAACTCGTCTAAATCACAAGGCAAGGAAAGCGCGACCGCCATGACCGTCCAGACCAAGCCCCCCGGGGAGATGCGCGCAGTCAGGCTGCCCGGCGACCATCCGCCGGTGCGGGCCGGGCGCATCGGCGTGCTGCTGATGAATCTCGGCACACCGGAGGGCACCTCCTACTGGCCGATGCGGGCCTATCTGAAGGAGTTCCTGTCCGACCGCCGCGTCATCGAGACGACGCGCTGGAT